>CAZTLI010000495.1:0-4038 GCA_964614375.1 uncultured Anaerolineaceae bacterium | reverse complement strand
GCTCAAGGCACGAAAATAGGGGTAAATCCCCATTTCAACGGCTTCTTTGGCACGGGTGTGCGAGCCGGGTTTTGCGATTTTTTCGAATAAATCAGCCACGTATCTGTCCTCTGGTGCTTGGTATCATGAATTTAAGGTTGATGAGTCAATATGAATATTTGGAAAATCTTTGGATTTGCTGTATTTTAAACTATCATTGCGAATTGTGCATTAATCGGGTTAAAATGTAAATCGTTAATGACTTATTTTAGCAGGAGTTGTGGTATATGTCTTCGCTTACAATTCGGCGGTTGTTTGTCTGGATTGTTTCAATGGTTCTCGGTTTTATCATTGGGTTGTTGATTATTACCGTTGGGTTTGATTTGCTACCGGTGTTTACGGCGGTGCAAAAACCGGCTGGTGTGAGTGTTCAGGAATACGGGATTATCTATTTTGTAGTCACGTCCGTTCCTATTGGATTGATTTTCGTTGTCTGGCTGGATTATTTCATGGGTACAAAGATTCTGCCCGATTAACCAGATTGTGTAGACTTCCTATAGTCAAAAAACCTGCCATACGGCGGGTTTTTGATTCTTAGTTTGAGAGTAGAAAAGCTAACCCACGCACGGTAGTTTCATTCGTGATGCGTACACGCGGCAGCTCAAAATAATTATCGGTTGTGTGATATAACCCCGCCTGTGTGGTTACGGCGCGGTAAATGGGAAAGGTTTGCATAATTCCCAGCAAGGACTCGTCATAGCGGCCTGCGGGATATGAAAATATGTTGGGCTGGGTGTTGGTGTGTGATTCAATGCTTTCTATGCTACCTAGAATTTCATAGACGATAAAATCATAGCTTCGATTGGTTAAATCAGGGTGGTTTTTCGTGTGGGTTTCGATGTCCATATTGGCATTTGACATCTCGATGACCTGTGACCAGTTCATATAATTGGGTGTGTTGTTGTCAACAAATGCCGTGATGATGAAGAATGTTCCTGTGAAGCCAAATTCTTGCAGGATTGGAAATACAACACTGTAGTGGTCGATATATCCATCATCGAATGTCAGGATGACAGGGTTAGCTGGTAGTGGGAGGCCGTACATAAGGGCAAAATGAAGATCATCGAAGGAAATTGTATGGAACCCATTCTCATGTAGGTATCGGATGTGAGAGCGAAACATTTGCGGATTGACGGTTAGGCCGATGCGTATTGGGTCGGCGTTTGGCGGCAGTTCACTAACGTAATGGTACATAAGCACTGGTACACGTATTCGACGTAAGGTGCCGTCGCCTTGTGAGCGATTAAGGGCGTCTTGACTGTATGATATGTGGATATTGATACTCACGATTAGGCTGAGCATCAATAGTGCAGAAAGAAGGCGATATAGCTTCATAAGTTCAAACTTCGCATAGTCATTCAACACTAGCTAACGGTGGTCGGACAAATCCATCATATTCTATCAGAAAATCCTCTGATAGGTTTTGACAGACGCCTTGTTGTACAGTTCCGCATCTGTCGAGGTTATAGCCCGGTTCTTGATATTGCTATGGCGCAAAACAATCATAACTCACGTCTATCTGGTTTTTATCAAAAATCACTTGAAGAACGTAATCTATTGGTTGCTGAGTGGGCAAATCTGTCAAAGGAGGAAAGGGTCACGTTATTGGAAACCAGCGGTATTTCTCATAGTCATGCGGACAAAATGATTGAGAATACTATAGGTCGATACAGCTTACCACTAGGCATCGCAACAAACTTCAGAATTAATAACACAGATTATCTTATCCCTATGGTTATAGAAGAGCCTTCAGTAGTGGCCGCAGTCAGTAACGCGGCTCGATTATTTAGAGAAGGCGGGGGATTTACTACCTCTAGCGATTCTCCCCTGATGATTGGACAAATTCAAATTTTGAATATACCCGACCTGGAAATCGCCATCCAAAATATCAAAGACCATACATCTGAACTTCTTCATAAAGTAAACCAAATCGGCGGGAGTATCATCAAGCAGGGCGGGGGGGCTAAAGACCTTGAAATTCGTATTTTTCACGATACCCCACTTGGCACTATGATCGTTTTACATCTCATCTATAACACACGAGATGCAATGGGCGCAAATGCAGTTAATACCGCAGTTGAGCACATCACACCTGATATTGAATATCTAACGAATGGTCGAATTAACCTCCGCATTTTGAGTAATCTCACAGACAAGCGTAAAGCCCGTGCTGAAGGCATTATTCCTCCCTCTATACTCGCCCAAAATGGATTAACAGGAGATAGCGTTGTTAATGCCATTATCGAAGCTGGTGTTTTTGCTGAAGTTGACCCTTATAGAGCCACCACGCACAACAAAGGCATTATGAATGGTATTGATGCAGTCATTGTCGCCACAGGAAACGATTGGCGTGCTATCGAAGCTGGTGCCCATGCCTATGCTGCGCGTAGTGGCACATATACGAGCCTCACCAAATGGTGGAAAGACGATGCTGGTAATTTGCGCGGCGCGATTGAGCTTCCTCTTGCGGTAGGAATTGTGGGTGGCGCGACGCGGGTTCATCCGATAGCACAAATCGCACTGAAGATTTTGGGTGTTGGTTCAGCACAGGAATTGGCTGAAGTAACGGCAGCCGTTGGTCTGGCGCAAAATTTAGCTGCGATGCGCGCCCTGGCGACAGAGGGTATTCAACAGGGTCACATGCGGATGCACGCGCGGCAGTTGGCGCTCGCTGCGGGCGCGGATGACGAAATCGTGAGTCAAATTGCACAGATGATGACCGATGAAGGAAATATTCGGCTGGAACGAGCAAAAGAACTGGTTCGACAAATACAGGGAGATTGATGATGACACTCTCAAATGGCAAATATGATCTCGTCATGCACACCGGAAAAAAGGTGGGCATCATCGGTTATGGCGCATATATTCCATGTTATCGTTTGCCGGGCCGGGAAATCGCGAGAGTGTGGACCGGTGGTCTTGCAGAGAGTCCGATTACTGAGAAAGCGGTTGCGGGCATTGATGAAGACGTAACAACGATGTCGATTGAAGCCGCCCGTAATGCTATTAAACGCGCGCAGATTTTGCCCACGTTGTTGCGCGCGGTTTGGGTTGGCAGCGAGAGTCATGCGTATGCGGTTAAGCCAACCAGCACCATTGTTGCCGAAAGTATTGGTGCATCGCCGAATATTCAGGCCGCTGATTGGGAATTTGCATGTAAGGCAGGCACGGAAGCTGTGCAAGCATCAATTGGGTTAGTTGGCAGCGGGATGGGGCAATATTCACTTGCGATTGGCATGGATACAGCGCAAGGTCGTCCGGGCGATGCCCTTGAATATACTGCTGCTTCCGGTGGTGCCGCTTTTGTCCTTGGGCCAGCCGACGAAGCCTGTGCCATTTATAATGGCAGTTACAGTTTTGTGACAGATACCCCCGATTTTTGGCGACGTGAAGGCGAGGCCTATCCAAGCCATGCGGATCGTTTCACAGGCGAACCAGCCTATTTTCGTCATACGCTAGCTGCTGCCACGACATTAATGGACATGCTCGGCACAGCCTCGTCTGACTATACGTATGCGGTCTTTCATCAACCAAATGTGAAGTTCCCAACACGGGCGGCGCAGATGCTCGGTTTTACCCCGTCACAAATAAAGCCTGGATTGCTTGCCGGGCATGTTGGCAATGTCTATTCGGGGTCATGTATGTTGGGTTTAACTGCGACGCTCGATATTGCGAACCCGGGTGATCGCATTTTGATGGTGAGTTACGGCAGCGGTGCCGGTTCGGATGCGTTCGACATCACCGTGACAGGACTCATTGGCGCTAAACAAGCGCTTGCGCCCACAACCCAGGATTATGTCGCGCGGCGGGTAGAAATCGACTATGCAACATATTGTCGTTATCGTGGCAAATTAAAGGCTTAACCATGCAATATGAGAGGCTTTGATAGCTCTCAATATCAGGTGATAGGTTTTGACAGCGTAATTTTCCTATAATGCGGGTGGTTAAGTAGGGATGGAGTGTTAAAACAATGCAAATCTCACGTCATTGGCGTATCAA
>CAZTLI010000494.1:0-4045 GCA_964614375.1 uncultured Anaerolineaceae bacterium | reverse complement strand
TCTAGTGGGATAAAAAAAGAATGTGTCCATGACACACCCCGTGAACATCTGGTCATGGACACCTCACCAAGAAACACAAAAACCCACCATATTCAAGGTTGTTGGTTTCAAATAGTGACATACATCTTGTGGATGTATATGCGTATTATACCGCATAATGGCATGATTAGACAACCCGATTTCTCAAGTTCGGGGAAACCTGATCAAAATTCATTTGTGACCGCACCCCAACTGTCGGCAAACGACCCGTTTTCGCCAGTACAGGAGGAGGCTGTGCGGTTATATGCCATTGGCCTGAATGTTTTTCCACAACCACACGGCAAAAAAGGCGGTTATCCCTGGAAGAAATTGCAATATACACGCTTACATCCCACACATGACACATACGGCTTAAAGACGCTATTCAGTGGTCGTTGTAATCTCGCTGTGATGTGTGGACATACAAGCGATAATCTGTTCGTAATCGATTGTGAAAGCAAAACCGCGTTTGAGCACAGTCTCAAACAGCTACACACTCGCAATATCCCAATCTGGGCAGTCGAAACCGCACGCGGTGGGCACATCTATCTCCGCAGCAGCAGCGGCGAAGTTGAGAATGTTACACCCGGTCAGATAAAAGACACTGAAATTAAAGGCAGTCAGTGTTACGTGCTTGCGCCACCGTCCGTACACCCCAACGGTATCATTTACCAGTGGCACAGACAAGAAGGTAGTCAACCTCCTGCTGTAGACCCTGCTGTTATCGACTGGTTTACGGACATAAATGGGCAACCCATCAAGCTGCAATCCAGGCGCCCACGTTGTTCATCACCCAAAAGGCAGTATCAGCAGCAACCCCACAATCCACTATCACGAGCAACACAGGATTATCTGCGTAATGGTCACACGCTGCCTGAAGGATCACGCAACAATCGGTTATTCAGTGCCGCATGTGACATGGCAGGCAATTCCTACACACAACTTGAAACATCCATCCAACTTACACCTATTGCACAGCGCAGCGGGCTTAGCGCAGTAGAAATTGAGCGCACAATCACCAGCGCGTTCAGCCAGCCGCGCACACCTGCAAAGCCTGCGCTTCAAAGCAATAGTGCGCCGAGTAACTCTATGTGGAAATATGCTGAAGCATTTGCGATCCAGCATAACTGGGAAGGACGCACAGCCACCACTGATCGCGCAGTGTTTGTAGCATTAGTCCAGCGCTCACAAACAGCCAGCAATGAACAAGGCGTCTTCCGGGCAAGCTATCGTGAATTATCTACAGAGTCACGATTGGGAACAGCGACTATCCAGCGCAGCATCAAACGTCTCATAGGTTCTAACGACAGTGTTCCTCCACTGCTGTTAAAAACCGGTCGGGATAAAACCAGTGATGCTTGCTTATGGAAATTTAGTGACTATGTGATTGAGCAGGGACAGCAAGCGTTGAAAATGGATACATTAACTAAATCCCCCTCCTGGTTAAGATGTAGTGTATCCAAATTCAATTCAGGTGATGTTGTCGAGCGTGGGGCGCTGGGGCGTGTGGGGATGCTGGTCTATCGTGGGATGGTTGGGATGAGTGATCCGATGATGCCGTCTGCAATAGCAGCGTTTGTGGGTGTGACGGTTAATCAGGTTAATTACGCTCTAAAGAAGATGTGTGACTTTGGTCTGGTGATTCGTCAGTCTGAAGGGTGGGTTGCTGTTCCCGCGTCGGATGATCAATTGGAAATGCGTGTTTCTATGCGTGTGGGGACGCGGGGGAAGGGTGAGGCGCGTCGTCGTCGTTATCAGCAGGAGCGACAGATTCATGCAGGTAGGCTGTTGTGGGATACGCGGGTGCGATACGAAGGACGGATGTTGTGGGAGATGGTCGGGCGGCAGTATATAACACAGGTTGAATCGCGGTCAACTGTTGAGATTACAGCGCTGCCTGTGGTACAGTGTGAGGCTCATGTGCGGAAATGTGTTCTACCGGGGAAGTGGGTTTCGATATTGTCTATGCGCTATTGGCGGTGCCCGAATTGTGGTCAAACGGTGTTTGGTAATGCACCACCGCATGATGTGTGCCATTATTGTGAGGATTTGACAACGTGGAAGGAATTTTTCCCCGATTTTGTAAAGGGCTTGCGCGATGACCCACTGGTGCAGTTAGGGCTGGAATTGGGCGCGGATGTACTGGTGGATGTTGAAGCGCCACCACCGCCGAATTTAAGCGCGGATGAGGGTGAATAGGGGGACAGTCCCGCTGAAATGGTACTGTCCCTTTTTTTGTTGATTAGATAATGCGTTCGCGAATGCTGGCGCTGGCATAGTCGAGTAGAGAGACGACAATTGCGATTGCTAACACGGCGACTCCCGCTTCTTTGTACTTTAGGAGATTGATTTGCTGCTGCAACAGAAAGCCGATACCACCACCACCGACGAAACCGATAATCGTGGACATACGCACGTTAATGTCCCAGCGATACATGGTAAAAGCAATGTAGGGTGGGATGATTTGCGGGACGACGGCATAGATGATGGTTTGGAGGCGGTTCGCACCGGTTGCGTCAATGGCTTCTATTGGTCCCTGGTCAATGTTTTCAATTTGTTCGGAATAGAGCTTACCGAGTGAGGCGATGGAGTGTAGACCCAGAGCTAACATGCCGGCGAATGGCCCCGCACCGACCCAGATTACAAACACGATACCCATGATGAGCGGTTCAATCGAGCGGATAATATTAAGTATAGTGCGCGACGTGTTGTAAATGGTCATGCCGAGCGGGAAGCTGGCGTGTGAACTGCCAATTGCGCCGCCTATTGCGCCAAGAATACCGCCGATCAGTGCTGAACGTGCTACATAGTCCGAAATGATAACTTCCTGGCCTAATATAGTGAACGTTTGCCAGATGGCGGCGCGTGGAATGCGTTCAAAGGCGATAATGGTGATGACATCAAGAACCTGTGTCGCTATGAACAAGATGAAAAATCCGCCGATTGTTGTAATGGCGCTGCGTAGGCGACTGTCATCTATCTGGTGATTGTGCCCGGTGATGCGGTCATAGGCAGAGCCGATGATAGGCATACTGAGAACGGCAATCGCTACAGGTGGGATTATCGTGAACAGCGGAACAAGGCTGCCTAAGAAACCTGTTAAGGCCAGCAAGATAACCCCGCCAACAAACCCTAGCACGCCACCCAACACATGGCTCGGCGTACCCCGAATGTTCTTGAGCCAGTCAGCCGTGAGTCCGGTGCCGATGTTGGGCAGGATGAACACGCCGAATAGTCCAGCGATTAAGGTGATGATGAGCGAGAAGAGTTCGCCGAGCGTGCGTGTAACCAATCCTAAATCACTGGAATGGAAGGCGATTACCCGTTGCATATTCTCGCCTAGGATGCCGAAGCTGAATGAGTAGAAGTTGGATTGTTCCAGTGAACGACCAATAATCAAGGCAATACCGCTAATCGCACCAATCGCTAGAATGACAGCCGCGAGCAAAATCGCATTTAACAGACTGTGCCGCAGTCGCACCGCCGTATTATTCTTGAGCTTGGGCTGCATCACCAATCGCGATAACAGCGCAAAGAGGCCGATAGCGACGACTGGCACAATCAGCGCGAGGATGATGCCCAAAACCTCATTATTGGCGTTTGTCGCCAACTCTGTGCCGAGTCGACCGATTGGCCCATAAATGAGGACGCCCAGAATATAGCCAATTGGGATTAAGATGAACCAGATGAGCACCTTGCCCAGTGGCATTGTGACGCGCCGCATCAGGTTCCGCGCCGCCGTGAAACTCAATAACGCAGCAATCGGCACAGCCAGTGTCGTCGCCATGAGCGCGAGGAAAATGGTTTCGATAATTTTCTCTAGTACCACCCACGTTGTCTCACTGATGCGCGGTGTGCCGACCAGCCATTCTGCCTCAACCTGCATCTCGATATTGTCGCCCTCGCTACCACGCAGGGTTGGCACAGTGACTTCTACGGAAAATGTACCATCTGTGCCAATATCAAAAATTGAGTCGTCGGCGGCATCACTGTCAACCAGTGAGAGCGGTTGACGGTTACCACTGAC
>CAZTLI010000493.1:0-4069 GCA_964614375.1 uncultured Anaerolineaceae bacterium | reverse complement strand
GGGCGAACGTCGCTGTGCATTACAATAGTAATCGTCAGGCCGCAGACGAAACCGTCGCGCTGCTGGCGGGTGCTGGACATATGGTTGTGCAGGCGGATATAGCCGATGCAAATGCCGTGAAGACGATGGTTGATACCGTCGTAGCACACAGGGGACGACTGGACATCCTCGTGAACAACGCTGGAATCTATGAAGATCATCCCATTGACAGCACCGCTTATGACGACTGGCAGGCGAGTTGGGGGCGTGTTATTTCCGCCAATTTATTGGGTGCGGCGAATGCGATCTATTGCGCTGCACAGGTGATGATACCACAGGGCGGTGGGCACATTGTCAACGTGTCGTCGCGTGGGGCATTTCGCGGCGAACCCACCGGGCCTGCCTATGGTGCGAGTAAAGCCGCGATGAACAGTATGGGACAGTCATTGGCGAAGGCGTTGGGCAAACACAATATCACGGTTGGCACTGTCGCGCCCGGATTTGTAGAGACGGACATGGCGTCTGATCATCTCGCGGGGCCGAATGGCGAATTCATCCGCAACGAAAGTCCATTCCGCCGCGTCGCCCGGCCAGAAGAGGTCGCCTATGTTGTGATGTTTCTGGCGTCTGATGGTGCGGTGTTCGCTACGGGCACAATTATTGATGTAAACGGTGCATCCTACCTGCGAACCTGATTTGTCATTATGCACGAATTTGCCTGTGTCGATTGTGCCGTACCCGCAGTTGGATATAACAAAAAATAAACTATATTCACCCTGCATTGCAGAATATGTAGGAGTTTTTACCTTTTTTATACCGATTCAAACCGTTTTCAAACCCTCATTGGGAGGTAAGGACGACCCACACACTGCTACAGTATCGTATATAATTTCAATTAAGTGGATGTCGATTGGCTGTTGAACACTTAATTGAAGGGATTTTGCCGTGCCAGACAATAACTTTCCCGATATTCTGGGTTACATTACCGGTGGTGGTCGCCATAACGATGGAGTGGTGCAATTGGCGTTGGCGCTGCGCCCGCGTGTGATTCGTGCCGGACGCCCTTTTGAAGTGATTCTTTTGGTACAGAACGCTGCTGATGTGGAAGTCGATGTGCAGGTGTCTGTGAAATTGCCTGACCGCGATGCCGCGAATAAGAAAGGGCAGTTTGTCGCCAAAGCACAGAAATTGGTCATTGGTCTGGACCCCGCAGAAACGGGCTATGTCCTGCTGCCCATCAACTGCTTACCGGGAACAGCCATCAGCAGCGACTATAAAGTGAGTGTCGATGTTAAAACCCGCATCGTCGATAAGAAGAAACCGCAGCGCATCCGTTTGCCAGCAGGCGGGGGTGTCGTCGAAATCGAACACCTTGCCGAAGCTTTGCAGACCGAAATTGAAGACTTAAAAAAATTGAGTTTTTCGACAGAAACAGCTGGCGGTTTTCGTGGTGGTGGCTTAGAAGTGCAATTTAGCGTGATGTCGGGCAAGGTCGGTACGATTGCCGATTTGCAACCCGGTTGGAACAGCCTGTGGACTTTGAAAGATCATCTGGACGATAGACTGCTGCTGCAAAAATATTTCCAAACTCTCAAGCACAAAGTGCTGCCCGGATTAAAGCGCGAATTCACATTTGAACTGCTGCAAGAACAGATCAAGGATCGCTTTGCGAAATCGGGCTACCCATTACAGGAAACCGAAGTATTGTTCGTCAGCAAATTATTGACGCTCATCCTGGAATATGCGCTGCCATCGGAAGGCGAGGGCGCGCACGGGAGTCTAGCGGCAGGTATTTACAATATCGAACCCTTGCTTAATCAAGCCCGTTTGAATCAATCGGAGCCGATCATCTTGCCCAATTGGTGCAGTCGTTTCCTGCGGATTTTGACGCGCGATGAACGTGCCGCTAAATATCCTGCACAGGCTGTAGCGAAATTGGCATTTGATGATTTGTTGCTTGATGCAATGACTCATGCCTTTTTGATGGTCGAAACCGCCACAGGCGAAGATTTAGGCGCAGCAGATGAGATGAAGACCTATTCTGAGCAGGTCATCAGTATGTTGAGCGGCGATTCCGATGTGAAGATGGATTTAACTCATGCCTATATGCCTTTGATGCTGGGTGGCATCATTGTGTTTGATCGGGTGCTGCTCAAAAACGAAAATCTGGGCGACCTGATCCAGGATATGCGTGGCATTGTCCAGAATCGCAAGCGTGAGATGACCGATGATAATGAACCGGTTTTCAAAATCGCCGATCAACTGGTCGAACATGCGCTGATGAAATATGGCTACCGGGCGAATTAGTATTGCAATCATGGTGGTAAAGCGGGTCAGGTTGGGTTGACCAGTCAAAGCAGTAAGCTAAGTATGGGAGTACGGAATGCAGTTTAAGCCGATGTATCCCGATGTGCTGGGTGCTGTCACGGGCGGGCCGCGTGTTAGCCTGGGGATGTTGCAACTCGCACTTGGGATTTTTCCGCAGCAGGCATTCCTCAATCAACCGATTGAGGTCGTGTTGGTGTTACAAAATATGGTAGACCAACCGATGCAGGTGAAGGTGTCGGTGCGCGTACCGGCAACCGATAAAAAGGGGCATCCTGTCATCATTGAGACTGCGCGCAATATGGTCACATTAGGGCTGCGTCCCGGTGAGGCCGGGGTGCTGCGAATGCCGATGGTCGCCTATCCGCCCACACATCCCGGCAAGGGTTTTCCGGTACGGGTTGCGGTGCGTTATCGTACACCCGAAGATGCGGCATTTGTGCGCCCGCCGAGTGGGGGGCCGCCGCCGTCTGTGCTGGAGATTTCGCCCTTCCGGTTGCAGGTGCTGCGTGAAATCGAATTTAAGTCGCATAAATGGAACGAATCGGCTGAATTAGTGACGGCCTACTTTGATATTGCGCCCAAGCGTATGCCGAGCGCGCCACAAAGCCTCAAACATACCTATGAAACCCTGTGGACACAGGAACACATGGTGAAAGAGGCCAAACTCGCCCAAAACTACGTTGAGGATGCGCGGCGTATGGCGGTTGGTTTTGCCCATCGCCCCGCCTATTATGAATTCATCAAGATTGTGGGTGAACGCTTTGCCGAACGCGATATGCCCCTGCACCCGGGCGAAATTACCGCGATTGCGAAGATGATGGCCTATACTGTTGACGAAGCGCCCCAACTCGAAACAGGCTTCCGGTTGGATAACATGCGCTGGTTTCAAGCATTGGTGCAATTACTGGCGCATAATCAGGAATATATGGACATGGACAGAGGGCAATTGCTGGTCAGGTATTTATTCCCAGACGTGCTCTATGATTCGGTCTTGATGGCGTTTAGTGTGATTCAATCTAAAGTCGAAGAAGACCTCGGTGACCATTACGAGCGGATCAATTATGCCAATCGTGTTTTGACCTGGTACGCAGGCCACAGTAAACCCGACCTGAATTATATCTATTTGCCGCTGGTGATGGGGGGTGTCGTCATCAATCGTCTGGTGATGTTGGATCGCTCCGAAAATCCCTGGCGATTAGTGGACGATTTGCGCGAGGCCTATCGTGGGCGGGTGCGATTGGCGTCGGGTGAATCGGTGGTCATTTTCAACATGCTCAATGAACTGCTTGATGCGGCTGCACAAAATTTACGGGAATCGCGCGTGCCACGTCCATAGCCCTCAAACTGACAACTCCCACTAGAGTGAAGGCAATTGGGTCGTATGACCATCTATTTTGACATGCCCATGCCGGTTCGTCATAATAGCGCCGTTACCCCTGCTACCGATGGATACGATTTATGGCCTTCCCACCCATTTTTGATGGTCACAATGATACACTGCTGAATTTGCACTTGCCGGGTCGTGGCGGCGGACGGTCGTTCTTTGAGCGCGGCGATACCGGGCATATCGACCTGCCGCGCGCGCGGCAGGGTGGTTTGGGTGGCGGGTTTTTCGCGGTGTTTGTGCCCAATAATCGTGATGCGGGTATTGCCGACATCACAAGTACCACGCCGCCACCGGAAGAACTGCCACCCCCTGTGCCTTTGACCGATGCGTCCCAATTTACCTTAGCGATGATGGCGCGCCTGTTTCGGATTGAAG
>CAZTLI010000492.1:0-4083 GCA_964614375.1 uncultured Anaerolineaceae bacterium | reverse complement strand
TATTTCAACGACGGGGGCACGCCTGACAATTTCGTGACCCGGCTTAATGATACCCTTGCCTTTGAATCGGATTATGGCCCACTCACATGGCGGGTGCAGGCCCGGGCGGTCAATGTCATGGGTGACACAGCCAATGAACAGGTGGTTCAAGTCGCAATTACAGATACATCGCGCCCCGACACGCTCCTACAGGGTGTGCTGTGGGTGCTGGAATGTGACGACGGCGTGTATAATGCCCATCGCGTTGCGGACATTCATGGCAATCGCGGTGAGCAAGTGGGGCATTTAGCGCCCGAAACGGGTCTGGTGATGACAGCGGATGTGACGGGCGATGATCGGGTGGAACTGATCGTCGCGTCACTGACCAATATCGCTATCCACACGGATTACACCCGTGTATTCCGGGTTTACTACTGGGACAGCGCTGAAGGCGATTTCCGCCAGATTGTGTATCCTTATGAAACATATCAAGGACGCGCAGCCGTAGACGATGTGGATGGGGATGGGGTTAACCAGTTGGTCGTGACATCGCCTGCCTATCGGCATCACAACGTCACCGAGTGGAGTCGCCTCAGTCGGGCTACATCCACGATTTACCGCTGGAATGGGCATGAGTTGTATCCCCACTGCTCCCGTTCTGCCGAACAGCCAGTCTATCGTGTGCAGGCCGTACAAGATGGTTACTATGCCATCCGCTGTGGCGATGATGAAGCCGCCCTCGCCGCCTATCAACAGGCCATTCACGATGACACCCTGCTCACATGGCGCGAAGCCCAGAATCTGTGCCCTGGATGCGAAGACCAGGATTTAGGGGCGTGGGAATATGAGGTCGAACAGCGTTATGGCCCGGACATTGACACCTATAATCGGCAGCGTCTCATCGCCTTTTCGCGTTATCGCAGTGTGCTGGTGTATGCTGTGTTAGGGCGGATAGATGAAGCACAGGCCGAATATGCAACCCTGCAAGCCGATTTCCCACGCGGGACAGCCGGTGCGGAATTTGTGGCGCTGGCTGAAGTGTTCCTGCATACCTATAGTGAAACCGAAGACCGCGTTGCCGCCTGTGCCGCCGTGAATGCGACCTCTGCCGGGGCGGAAGGTGGGCCACTGGAATCGCCGCTTAATCGCTATACGTTTGTGGGCGGTTCTTATGGGAGTGGCTATGTTGAGGACATTTGTCCATTTTAAGTGGTTATGCGCGCTATCCCGTTCGCCTGTGGGCGCGTGGTATCACTTCTCAAGCACAGCGCGCAGGCTGCGGCTGGCCTCTGGCAGTGTTAAGTGTTGACCCCGTTCGAGGGCAGCCTGATAGATGTCGTCGGGCAGTCGGGCGGCGTATTCTTCCAGCGAATTTTTAGCGAACTCGCGCGAGAGCTTCACCGTTGCGGGATGCTGCTGCACAAACGCGACCAGCTCAACCGCACGCTCCAGATAGCCCAGCCGACCCACAAACCACGCGGCGCCCGCGCCCAGATAACCGAGGATTTGCCAGTCCTGCCCGACCCGTTCGTGCCAATCGAGGATGAGCGCCATTTGCGCTTTCGCAGCCGGGATATTGTCCAGCGACAGGTGCAGTTCGGCGATGCCGGTAGCGGCTTCGGAGATGCCATAGAGGAATTCGTTGGCAATTTCCACATCCAGACATTCCTGCAAATAGTGGATGGCCCGTTCATGTTCGCCAAAGTGTGGCAGCACCCGCCCCAACAGCGATTTGCCCGCCAATTCCAACCACTTGTGCCCAATCGAATTCGCCGCCACTAGCGCCTCTTCACCCAGACGTTTGGCCTCGTCAAAATCGCCCTGTTCCAGCCGGGCATAACCCAATATATGCAGCACAAAAATCCGCGCCTCGAAATCGTTCACTGCGTCGGCGATGTCCAGCGCCTTTTGCAATTGGTCCTCTTCCCAGATGGTGGTTGGCCCGCGCGAAAAGAGATTTCCCAGAAAGATATAACCCCACAGCAGCGGCACAGAGGGGCCAAATTGCTCCAGATAGGCCACAGTCTCGACCATAATCGCGCGGCCTTCTTCCTGGTCCAGGCCCATGATCAAGCGCGCCATCCGGGCTTGAATTTCGCCCTTTAAGATTCCGGCATCGCGATCACTCCTCAACGGTTGTAGCTGGTCTATGGCGTGCTGATACAGCATCCGCGCTTCGTGCAGCCGTCCATAATTGCCCAGAAATTCATCCAGTATGCGAAGGGTTTTCTGTAAATTAGCGACCTGCCGCCCTTCGCACATCCGCAGCCACGCCGCGATGACATTTTTGTATTCGCGCGCCACATAATCCAGACGCGGTTTGTACACCGCATCCATTGGATTCCAGAGCTGGTGCAATTTATCGGCGAAAAAATCGGCATGACGGTCACGCACAGAGTCGATCGCGCCGGCCTCTATCAATTGTTCTTCGCCAAATTGTCGCAGCAGTTCGTGCAGTTCATAGCGATTATCTGGCGTCAGGTACAACAGCGCCTTATTGACCAATTTTCGCAGCAAACGGGCATTCGCGCCCGCAACCGCTTCTGCCGCCTCTGCGGTGAAACCACCCCGAAAGACCGTCATGCCCATAAAGGCCGTGCGTTCATCGTCGTTCAGGCGTGACCACGAATAATTGAACGTCGCGCGGATGCTGCGATGGCGTTCGGGCATATCGCGCATTTCCGTTTCGAGGATGTCTATATCGCGCTGAATTTCATCGGCAATTTGTGGCAGCGATAAGGTATCCATCCACGAGGTCGCCAGCTCAATCCCCAGCGGCATCCCGCCGACCAACCGGCACACGCGCGCGATGACATCTAAATCGTCGCCCGTCAATTCATAGTCGGGGCGGACGCGATGGGCGCTCTGGATGAATAACTGCATGGCGTCGGTTTTGAGGGCATCTTCGGGCGTTTTCCAGTCCGGCAGCGAAAGACCCGTCAAGGTATAGACCATCTCACCACGCAGATTCAATTTTTCCCGCGAGGTGGCGATCATCTGCACACCCGGCGCGGCTTGCATGATGTCGGTTAAATGTGGCGCGCCATCCAGCAAATGCTCGAAGTTATCCAGCACCAGCAGCATATCCTTGCCCGCCAGATAGTCGGTGAGTTGTTGCAGCGGACTGCGGATTTCCTTCTGGAATTGATAGCCAATCGCATAGGCAATCGCGGCGATGAGGCCATTGGCTGTGCTCACAGGCGCTAACAGCACCACATACGCCCCATCCCGATAGCGCAGCAACCGACGGCGGGCGGTTTCCAGCGCCAGACGGGTTTTGCCCATGCCGCCGATACCCAGAATCGTCAGCAGGCGCGCGCCGTTGTCTAGCAAGTGGGCGATAGCTGCTAATTCGGCCTCGCGCCCAATGAAGGGTGTCGGATATTGCGGCAGATTGTGCTTCGCGTTGATGCCATCGGGCAGAGCGTCGGGCACGAGCAAGCCGCGTGTGTGTGCCAACTGCACGGCGGCCTCGCGATTTTGCACACCTAATTTTTCGTAAATCTGTGTGTTGTACCATTTGATCGTCGGCAGGGCGAGGTGCAGCCGATTGGCGATTTCTTGATTGGTCAGGCCATCCGCCAGCAGCGCCAGTATCTCGCGTTCGCGGTCAGATAACGCATCCTGTTGATCCACTGGCAGTTGTGTCATCGCATATTCCCGGCTTGATAATGGCTGGACAAGGGTCAAGATGGTGCAGCATCAGCCCGATTGACGCCCCAATTATAACATAGGCAGCCCGTTACCCATCATCATCCATTTACATTATCCCCCTCAACCCTAATCCCCAAAACCCGATAGCTAAACCCCAATCCCTAATCCCCAAAACCTGTGCTATACTTCGCGCGGTTGAACCGCATCACGCATACGGAACGATTCGATGACGAACCTCACTGACCTGACGATCACACAGGCCCTGAACGCATTGCGCGCCCGCGAGATTTCCGCTGTTGAACTGACACAGGCCTATCTTGACCAGATTGACCGTTACGACTCGCAGGTGCGGGCATACATCACCGTCACGCGCGCTTCGGCGCTCGAACAGGCCGCCGCCGCCGATAAAGCCCGTGCCAATGGCGAGGATAAGCCGCTGCTGGGGATTCC
>CAZTLI010000491.1:0-4116 GCA_964614375.1 uncultured Anaerolineaceae bacterium | reverse complement strand
ATTTCTGATAAGAGGGTCTAACTATTCACAAAGCGAGGTGCAATTAGGACATCAATGAGCTTTCGAGGACGTTCTAGTGGTGGTTCATTTATGCCCCGTGAGGGCGAGTATGTAGAAATCTTCGATCTTGGACGGCTGGTAGCGACGGGGACGGTTATCGTGGTCGATGCCGAAACGGTGTCTATCGCCGGACGCGGAATCACTGATCTGGACACGATGGAACTCCGACGCGGACTCAACGATGGCAGCATGACCATCCGCCGTCATGTGCCTGACTGGTGACTGCCCACAGCAGACCGGGCGGGCACACGCAGCAACCTGTCCGTCCGGTTGTGCCGCAATAGCGCCGCTGGCGGCTGGCAAATAGTGTTCAACGACCAGCGCCTGGCGTTTGAGAATCGGGTAAATGTTCACCGTCGCTGGTTGGCGCGACTGTGACCGGTGTGCCAAACGGATTTGAACACGGGTTGCCTAAATCAACACAAACATCTCCACCGCAATTGGCTGAAGTACCTATTGTCCCACAGGCACAAAAACAACCAGCCCGCCGCCCGCTTGTATACACCCAACCTCCCCTTTTATCGCCTTCACAAACAACGTACTATAAGCCCCGGTTCGGGTCGGCATTGAAGGCGTAGGGTTCATGCGAAAGTTGCTCAAATGGATAGGCATCGTCCTGCTGTGGGTGGCGATGAGTGCCGTACTGCTAGAAGGTGGTTTGCGCTTGCTGGCGCATCGTCTGCCACCGCGTTTGGCGATTGGCGCGAATTTTGTACTCACGGGCGAACAATACCAGTCCGATCAGGTCGTGTCGTTCATGCGGACGGACATTGATCACGGCATTGTCCTCAATCCCGGCCTGGAGCATGTGCAGCAGGCCATCAGTCCAGAAGTGACGATTGAGTTCTCCACGATTTCATTATGGGGCAGTCGCTTCGGCTTTCGCACCCGCTATGTCGATTACATTGTCGAGATGGTCGCCGTCGGCGATTCGTTCACATTCTGCTTTACGGCCTACGACGACTGCTGGGTGCGCCGTTTTGAAATCGAGACCGGTCTGGGGTCGGTCAATCTGGGGCAGCCGGGAACAGCCAGCGTCAGCCATCTGAACATGATACGCGATTATGCCCGTCCGCTAGCGCCGCGATTGGTTTTGTGGCAGTTCTTTGGCAACGATTTCAACGAAGATTATGGTTATGGCATTATGCGCGGTGCGGTCGATGCGGATGAATCGACCATCACCCTGGAAGCGCCCCCACGCCCCGCTGACAGCGGTCTGGTGACGTGGCTGCGGCACAATTCAGTGGCATTCGCTGTGCTGGAAGTGGCATTGGGTAACGAATGGCCTTATCTGGCGGATTATCAACGCCTGTTCGACGAACAGTACAGCGCGCAGGTGGGCGATACTGTTTTGCGTTTTGGTCAGTCCTACGAATTGCAGGTGATGGATATGACCGACGAACGCACGATCATCGGGATGCAGTTCACACGCGCTTCGCTCGAAGAAGCGCAGCGTATCGTCAGCGAATGGGGCGGCACATTGGCGGTGATTATCATCCCCACACGCGAACAGGTTTATGCCCATGTGACTGAGCCGTTGATGGGTGCGGATGCGCTCGACCTGCTGGATGGCCCCCGTCAGGCGGTGTTGACGATGTGCGATGAACTCGCTTTACTGTGCTTCGACCCGCTGCCACTCTTGCAGCAGCGCGCTCAGGCGGGCGAAATCCTCTATTACAGCGACGATCTGCATTTGAATGCACAGGGCAATGCCGTCCTCGCAGAGATGATCTGGCGCTGGTTAGGTGGGCTTGGGCTGCTTTATGAGGAGTAGCCGCTGGCGAACAACGAAAGCTGAACCATAGAGCACACAGAGAGTAGAGAACAAAAAAAGATTCAACGCAAAGGTCGTAAAGGACAGGGGCAAAACAATACATAAAGGGCATGTAGGGACGACCCGGCGTGGTCGTCCAAAAAGAACAATTCATATCTACTCACGCCCCTATTTTCAACGGATTATCCATCCGAATCCAATCGTTTGTATGACCATTTTCCCCGTGCCGTGTGCTTGGCGGATTGTGCTACACTAGGCGGACGATTAGATTGACAACATCTTAGGAAGTAACGCCCATGCGACGGTTGTACATCGTGCTTTTGCTGATGCTGTTGGCAGCATGTAACGGCAGCCCTGACGAAACCCTCGTCCTCCCCACACAGGCCATGATTCCCGGACAAGCCCGCCCGCTGCCGCCACAAGCCGAGCTGCGGGCGCTGCCGGTGCAGCCGCTCATTTTCTGGACGCCAACCAGCGGCACACTGGATTCGGTGGATGACCTCGATGTCTGGCAGTTCAGCGGAGAGCAAGATGATATTATCAGCCTGCGTGTGATTGGTCAGGTGACTGTGCCGACGATGACGCTGCTCAATCCAGTGGGCGATGTGCTGGAGCAGGGCGTTACGATTGAATACACCTTACCCGCAGCAGGAGTCTATCGTGTGGTTGTGCAGCTTGCCGACGTGGGCAGTGGCGACTATGACATTGGCCTCGCCTATGCCGACCGTGACGCCCCCTTCGCCACCAGCGCCACGCCCTTGCCACAGGTCGTTGGCGTGCCGACTCCCACGCCGGCTTATGCCGATCTCGGACGCTACATCGGGCAAATCGAACCCGGCGAAGTCATTGGCGGCAGTTTTAGTGATGACGACGAAGGGCATGTCTATACTTTTGATGGTGTGGCGGGGCAAATTGTCACCATCGAGATGATACCCAACGACCCGGATGTCGATCCATTTCTGACCCTGTTTAATCCTGCGGGCGACCCCATGGCGATGGACGACAACAGCGCGGGCAGTCGCGGCGCGATTTTGCGGCGGGTCATTTTGCCCGCGAATGGTCTCTATACGATTCAAGCGCGGTCAGATGCCGAGCAAGGCGGCTATAGTATCGGCCTGCTGCGAGATATTGAAGCGGAACAGGCCACGCCAACACCAACCCGAATACCCGGCCTCTTGCCCACGCCGACTTCGTTTATCCCGCTCACACCGACACTCGCGCCCGCCGTCAGCGAAAATCGCCTCGAAGACCATGTGCCTGTGCGGGGCACACTGGAACGCGGCTCGGACTTTGCACGGTTTCCAATTATCGCGTCCGAAAATGAAATTGTGACCATTGGCGTCTCGGCGGTGGATAGTCCGACATTCCGGCCTAAATTGGAACTCTATGGGCCAGAAGGCGACCTCATCGCCAGCGCCAGCAGCAGCCTCGATGCCACAGGCACAGCCATCATCGCCGCGCAGCGTCTGCCATTGAGCGGCCCCTATGTGGTGTTTGTCTTGAGCGAAGATGGCAGCACAGGCGATTACATCATCTCCTATGGACGTGGCGCATCGCGGCAAGATGTGTTACGCGGGACAGTCGAACCCAATGTGCCCGCGATGGGCGATATTGCGGCGCCGGGCGTGCGCGATGTATGGGCGCTGTATTTTAACGCGGGCGATGTCATCACCGCGGCAGTGACCCCCACATCTGCCGGACTCGACCCCTTGCTGGAAATTGCGACGGTGGATGGTGAACTCATCGGCATTGACGACAATGGCGGTGGCGGACGCAATGCGCTCATTGGGCAGGTCAACATCCCCGAAACAGGCGTCTACTATATCCGTGTGCTCGATAACAGCGGCAGCCGCACCGGGACCTATACACTGGTGTGGCGTTTTATCACCCTCGCGCCGACCTCAACACCCATTCCCAACACCACTGTGTTGATGACAGTGGACGATGAAGCGCCCGATAACGCCTATGTGTTTTATCCATTTCAAGGGCAGGCGGGGCAGCGCGTCGAAATTCGTGTGAATGCCATCTTAGGCAGTGACCTCGACCCGGTAGTCGCCCTCATCGCGCCTGATGGTACTGTCATTGACGAGGCGGATGATACCAACGGCAGTCTCAACCCGATTCTGATCGCCGAACTCCCGCAGGATGGCACCTATCAAGTGCGCGTCAATGGTTATCTATCCAGCGGCCTATTCGAGTTGATTGTCACGCTGTTGTATTGATAGCCAAATGTACACCAAATGACTATAGATTACGTATAATGGAGTCAGTAGAAGGAGTTG
>CAZTLI010000490.1:0-4119 GCA_964614375.1 uncultured Anaerolineaceae bacterium | reverse complement strand
GCAGGCTTTCCAGCGAATCATAGGCCGATGTGTTATAGACAATCGGCAGTCGCAAGCCATCACCAATCGCGATGACCAGCGCCTCCAGCACTTGCGGGACGACGTGTTCGGGCGTGACAAAATTGATGTTGTGGCAGCCCATCTCCTGCAATTCCAGCATCATGGCGGCGATATGTTCCGGTGGCGCGGCGTCCCCTGCTTCGGCCTGACTGATGTCGTGATTCTGGCAAAAGACACACTTTAGATTGCACCACGAGAAGAAGATTGTGCCGCTGCCACGCCAGCCCCGCAGACAGTCCTCCTCGCCACGATGGGGAAAATAGCTGGCGACACGGGCATAACGCGCGGTTTTGCATACGGCAGTCTTGCCCGCCAGACGATCCACATGGCAGTCACGCGGGCACACCGTACAATCCGCCAGCGTCGCGACGGCCTCGTCTGCCCGCCGCTGCAATTCACCAGCGCGATACAGCGCCAGATACGCGGGTTCAAATTCACGGCTGGATATGGTGAAGCGGTCAACCTGTGTGGACATGGGGCGCTGCCTTACACTCAACCAGATGGGTGGATTACTGCTTACATTGATTATACCCGCATTTTGAATAACGGGGTTGATAAGGGTTCATGAGGGGTCGGGTAATCAGGAGTAGGGTGAGGAAGCAGGTCGCCGGGTGAGCAAACTGTGTACAGACAGAAGCCCACAGGACGCAATAACCTTTTATCGACGAACAACCCTGAGTTCGTGCCCGGTGAAAGCGTCACACCCACCCCGTTGAAGCCACCGGGCGCGCACGGAATCGGTGAAGCGGCGACAATCGGCTCGCCGCCAGCCGTGGTGAACGCGGTCATGGATGCGCTTGCACCGCCCGGAATTTGCCACATGGATATGCCAGTAACACCAGCGCATGTCTGGAAGGCCATTCATTCGTGAGGTGAGACCCGGCAACATCCTATATCTCAATGTCCCACGCGGCGAGGTCGGCGAGAAAACGGTGCGCGGTCATATCCAGATGGATGGGCGTCAGGCTGGCATAGCCATTATGGACGGCCCAGATGTCTGTGCCTTCTTCCTCAAAGTCACCTGTTGGTGGGTCGCCGACGATTCGCACCACATCGCCGTTATTTTCGAGTTCATCCAGATAGGTGCGGACGCCCTGCCGGGTGAGCCGGATGCCTTTCACTTTTTTTAGCGGCGGCACATTCAAATTGAGGATGGTGAACGGCGGCAGGCCTTTTGCCAGCACACTGCGGACGACGACTGTGGCGATTTGGGCGGCGACGGCATAATCTTCGACGTTATCTGCTCGCGTCGTGTCCAGCGACACAGCGACGGATGGGACACCGTGGATCGTCCCTTCCAGCGCGGCGGTGACTGTGCCGCTGTACGTGAGGTCTTGCCCCATGTTCGACCCGCGATTGATGCCGGAAACGACTATATCGGGCGGCCATTCGGTCAAACCCAGCGCGGCAACGGCGATGCAATCCGCCGGGGACCCCGCTACCGCCAAGGCGCGCGTGCCGTCTTTGAGTTCGGTATGGATGATGGGGATGTCTTGAAACAGCGTCTTTTTGTGCCCGCTGGCGCTCTGGTTGCGAGATGGCGCAGACACGCGCACCTCACCCAGATTGTGCATAGCCTGTGCCAGCGCCAGAATGCCGGGTGCTTGAATGCCATCGTCATTGGTGACGAGAATGGTGGTCATGCGATAAACCTTACGTTATAGAGACACGTCATGTCTCAAATCTTATCTTAATCGTAGTGGGCTGCTGGCTTCTCGCCGCTAGCCACTGGCGAAAAGCATGATTAAACCACAGAGTGATTAGGGCAACGGGTCGCCGCCAGACGGTAAATCATTTTGCTGACGTACTGACACATCCATTTATGCAAGTGAACAATTTAATCGGGTCATCGGACAGGGCACACCGTGTCCGCAAAAAACGGCGTTATCCGATTATTTTTGCAACTAACATCAGTGGACAGCCTTTATCGGTACAGCTCACATTTTGCCAGCCGGATAGTTTACTATCTGGCGACAATTTTACGCATCACACAGCGGATGAGCACATCGGCACACCCCTACACGGTTCTCATTAATACGTCAATACGTCTTAATTTTGTGTCCGCACTTGCCAATGATACAATGAGTAGGATAGAATCGGGTACGGTCAACTGTTCTACACATCCTACCAACAGCCTTCCCCAATTTTTAATTATTCACACTTCTTATCAGCGACCTTTTGTATATTTTTAACATGCCCATAACGCACATCGCGCACAATACAAAGGTTAGACGTATTTCTTAGTTAAGTTGGATGTAGTATTCAAAGTCGCATCTGTGCCATGATGAACAGAGCGTTATCGCATCGCAAACGAACAGACGAAAGGGGATATGCCCATGTCTGATATAGAAAATCCTGAATATAAAGCCCGCCTCTTTGCCGAAGGGGTCTCGCAATTCAATAACGCCCGTGCCCGCGCTTTCTGGCAGGAAATCAGCCACTTCCTGCGCGGCAAATCGGCTGAACTGCTCAGTTTTGAGGAGGTTCGGACGCGCCTGCGTTTACGCGAAGAGAGCTATCGCGGGTTACAGAATGTGCCGCTGGACAAAATCGTCGGCAGTGTAGGTCGTTATCGCGATTTCACGCGCGACTTTCTGCCCAAGAGCAACGATATGAAAGACCGCTGGAGTCGGGTGTATGCCCAGGCCAACGATTTTACCGGGCTGCCACCGATAGAATTGTATAAGGTCGGCGACGTTTATTTCGTGCGCGATGGCAATCACCGCGTCAGTGTGGCGAATCGACTGGGACAGGAAACCATCGAAGCCCATGTGACCGAACTGCCGACCAGCATCGAACTATCGCCCGATATGTCGCCCGAAGATCTCGATTCGGCGGCGGCTTATGCGCGCTTCATCGAAGAAACCGGGTTGAAGCACAGTCGTCCGCATCATCAACCGATTAATCTGTCCGAGCCGTCGCGCTACCACGACCTGCTGGGGCATGTCTATCTACACGGACGCATCATGGAGCAAATGGCGGGGCAGCCAGTGGGCTTTGAAGATGCGGCTGCCAATTGGTACGATAAGGTGTATCGACCCGCCGTGACGCTCATCCGCAAGTACGGTATACTGGAGCAAGAGAAAGACCGTACCGAAGGTGATCTGTACCTGTGGCTGGTTGACCACCTGCGCGAACTCCGTGAGCAGTATGGTGACGACGTGCGTTCGCGCCGTTTCAGCGACGCGGTTGTCGATTATCTGGCGGTGCACAAAATGCCCGTGCCCGAAGAACTGCTGACGGAAGAAGATGAGTCAGTCATTTTGACCAAGACGCAGGTGATGAAAGCCGTCGCACAGAAACGGGCTGAAAAATCAGCGCCAAATGGTCACCCCGTCGATGAAGGCGATAGTGAGGCATGACGACCCGACTCATCATTGATACTGATGCAGGCATAGACGACGCCCAGGCAATTATGATGGCGCTGGCTTCTCCCGATGTAGAGGTCAGCGCCATTACGACGTTAAGCGGCAATGTCCATCTGGATAAAGTCACGCAGAATGTGGCGCGCGTGCTGGATGTGTGTGGGGCGGATGTGCCGTTCTATCGGGGTGCGCCCGGGCCGCTGATCAGGTCGAATGTTCATGCTGAAAACATTCACGGCGAGGATGGTCTGGGCGATGGCGGCATCCCCCTGTCACCACGCCAGCCCGAAAACGAACACGCCGTCCACACCCTGATCCGAATGGTCAATGAGTCGCCGGGTGAATATACAATAGTGCCCATCGGCCCCCTGACCAACATCGCGCTGGCGGTGCGTATCGACCCGACATTTGCCTCAAAAGTCAAAGACCTGATTATCATGGGCGGGACCGATTCCGCGCGTGGTAATGTCACATGGATGGCAGAATTTAACTTCTATGCCGACCCGGAAGCGGCGCACATCGTCCTCAGTGCCTTTCCGATGGCGTCACTGGTCACATGGGAATGTACGCTGACACATCAACTCGAATGGGAATGGTTTACGCAATGGGTGCAGACGGATACACCCAAAGGCCGCTTCATGCACGCCATCACCGCGCGTTATTCGGCGCTCATCCGGCGTGAATTTCGTGCGAC
>CAZTLI010000489.1:0-4129 GCA_964614375.1 uncultured Anaerolineaceae bacterium | reverse complement strand
ATGTCAGTACGACTGGCAACAATTCTAATGGTGGCACCAGCCCCGCCGATGCCAAGCTCACCATTCAGGCGGGTATTGATGCCGTGGATTCCGGCGGTGAGGTGATTGTCGCCGCTGGCACGTATGTCGAGCGCCCTAGTATCACCAAGCCCCTCACACTGACCGGCGCGGGCGCAGGACAGACCATCATTGATGGCAACGCGCTTGGGACAACCGTCTTTGTCCAGTTAGAGGGGACTGTAGTTATTAGCGGTGTGACCATTCGTAATGGGCGTGGCGCATTGGGCGGCGGTGTGTATAGCAATTTCGCCGACCTCACGATTGTCGGCAGCACCATTAGCGGCAATATCGCGCGGCGTGGCAGTGGCGTCTACAGTGACAGCAGTACGGGCAGTCTGACCATTTTTGAAAGCACCATCAGCGGCAACAGCACCATTGTCAATTCAACAAGTGCGGGTGCAGGCATCTTCAATGAGAATACTACTACCCTCACGAATGTGACCATCAGTGGCAATACAACCGTAGCGGGAGGGCTAGCTGGTGGCGGTATTTATAACGAAGGCACATTAAGCGCGACCTTTGTCACCATCGCCAATAACAGCGCACCTACAGGCGGCGGTATTTTCACCGCATCTGGCGCGACCACGCAAATTAAAGAAAGCATCGTTGCCGGATCAACCAGCGGTGGCAACTGTGCTGGAACGGGCACGTTCACCAATGTGGGCACGAATCAAAGCACCGACGCAACCTGTTCAGGTTTTACACAGGTGACGACCATCCAACTGGGTCTGGGGGCACTTGGCGGCAGTCATCCACAGGTGCATCTCATCACAGATCAGAGTTCGGCCTTTGATGCTGCGTCAAACTGCAACGCGATTGGTGGTGGCGCGGTTGCGACTGACCAGCGCGGTATAGGTCGTCCCGGCGGGAGCGCCTGTGATCTTGGCGCGGTAGAGGTCGATGTACCAACGGCTGAAATCACTGTAACCAAGACAGCAAATACGCCCACTATCCCTGCACCCGGTGCGCTTGTAACTTTCACTGTGACGATTGAGAATACGGGCGATTTAGACGTGGCAGTGGTGTCACTAGATGACGATGACTTCGGTAACAAGAACGCATCCTGTGTAGGTGGCTTACCGCAGACCATCTCAACGGGCGAGACCATTACCTGCACATTCAGTCAATTTATCTCCGGTAGCTCAGGTGCGGTTATCAACAGTGCTATTACTGCCGATGGTGACCTTGATGATGATAGCGATGATGCGCCCGTGACCATAGTTGCAGCGCAGGCGGGCATCACGGTCACACAGACACCGAGTGTAAACAGCGTCACTGAACCGGGTGGTAATGTGATTTTCTCGCTTCAGGTGACGAACAATGCCAATTCGCAGCACAGTGTCACAATCATTAATGGTATTTTTGTTGGGAATTTTAGCATTTTTCCAGGCACTTGCTCAACAGGTGCCACAATTGCTCCCGGTGATAGTTATAACTGCCAATTCACAGGCGTTGTCAGCGGCGCAGTTGGCAGCATCCACACCATCACGTTGACGGTCAATGCGGTCTATGGCAATCAAACGCCGACCAGTGCTTCTGACGAAGACAGCGTGACCATTACCGACATTCCCGCGGCGATTACCGTCTTTCATACGGCGAATCCAACCGCTCTGGATGTGCCCGGTGGTGTCGTGGCCTTTAGCGTGTCGGTGGTCAACAGCAGTTCCGTCGATCTGGTGACGATTAACAACGTGACCCACAACGGCGTCAACATCAGCGGCATGTGTAATCATCCCGTGCCGAAGACCTTGAGCATTGGCGAATCGCTGAACTGTTCGGTGAATGTCAATGTGACGGGCAGCGCGGGCACGCAGACATTTGGTGCAAGCGCAACAGGGCAAAGTGATGATGGTCAGGCATTGAGTGGCAGCGCGAACGCCGATGTAACACTGAACGCTGTGGATGACCCGCCGGATGACCCGCCGGATGACCCACCGGACGATCCGCCAACAGAACCCACTTGTACCGACCCGAATCCCGCGCGTGACCTGCGGCATGGTGGCAGCCACTTGAATCCACCATTCAACACCGGTGTCATCCAGAATCTGTCCAGTGTGTGTTCGTATGATGTCGGGCTGGCGTCGTATGAAGTGTTCGATGACACGGTTACGACACAGCGCCTGTTCTCATCCGACACACGCACGATTGGCCCCAACGAAACGTTGAATGTGACTGTCGGTGTGCCGGGTTGCGCCACACAGGTTGACCTGTTCTATGGCGGTCTGATTACCGACTTCTCCGGTGGCGCGCGTTATGGCGAGCGTCTGCTGGACTTCCGCTGGCTGAATCGCGGGTCGAATTGCAGTCCGGGCGAGGCAGAAGCCGACTAACCAGAACACATATCAATAGCTGACGAACGCCTGTGGACAACCCTCCGCAGGCGTTTTTGATTTGTAGGCGAAGTGGGGAGGTGTTGGTATATTTAGACGCGCACATATTTCCCCAATTATGAGGCTGCGATGACGACGCAACGATTTATCTCCAATCCTCAATCGACAGACGTTCCCCGCACAGCCGATGTCGTGATTATCGGTGGTGGGCCAGCGGGCACAGCGGCGCTGTGGGCACTGGCAAAGGCTGACCCCTCGCTGAAACTTGTGCTCATCGAACAGAGTGACCGTCTTGGGGCGGGGAGTTCGCTGGCGTCGTTGGAGAATTATCGCACCTGCTGGCCTACACCGTGTCTGGCGCGGATGATGGCGCGCAGCATCGACATCTATCACCATGCCGATGACACTCTGGGCGAGGGCGCGTCACAGGCATTGGCGCTCAAGCAGCAGGGGTATCTCTTCTGCGGATTTACGGATTCTCAAGCGGACAGTCTCAAAGCGGATGTGACCCATTTGCACGCGATGGGCATGACGCATGTGGAATTTTTAGATGCTGATGCTGTGCGAAAACGATTTTCGTGGTTGGGTGAGCGCGTGATTGCCGCCAAGTATGACCCGATTGCGGGCTGGCTGGATTCGAATGCGCTGATATACAAATATGCCCAATCTGCCGACAACGCGACGATTGTGCTGGATGTGTCAAATGTGGCGATTCGTGTGGAAAGGGGTCGGGTGTGTGGTGTGACGTTCAGCGGCGGGGCGATAGACGCCCCCAATGTCATCATTGCGGCGGGCGCGAATGCGCGGCAGGTGGCGCAGTCTGCGGGCGTTGATTTGCCGATAGTCGTGATTCCGCGCCAGAGCTTCACCACAGGCGGACGCCATCCCGAATTTCCGTCGGATGCCCCAATGATTATTGGTGCTGCGCCCTATCCGCATGTGCGACCCGAGGCGCGCGAAGGGGCGATTTTGGGTTGGGAATATACATGGAGCGCCAAATATGCGGGTGAGAAGGGCGATTCACTGTCGAACCCGGTGTGGCCTGTGAACCAATTCAAGGACGCGCGTTTTCCGTCGATTGTGTTGATGCTGCTGGCGCGCCAGTTTGGTCATGCCGAGGGTGAAGGATTCGCCAGCCCGGTTTATTTACGCGGCATCCATCACAACATTGGTTACTATACCTATCGCAGTCACGAAGCGGCTTATATTGTTGCTGATGACGGCACACATCAGCCTTATGAAAGCGAGCGCGCGATTATCGACGCGCATCCCGACCTGCCGGGATTGTTCCTGTCGGTGGCGCATGTGGGACATGGCATTATGTCATCGGCAGCGGCGGGGGAAATCATCGCCGCGCGTGTACTGAGACAGGAATTACCCGACCCACTCTTTGCCGATTTTGGTTATCACGTCCACCGGGTCGAACACGATGCCAATGCGTTGTGATTGTCCCTTACAACTCAGGCAGAACCTGTGCTAATGCTTGCTGCACCGTCTGTTCATCCATGCCGAAATGCTGTGCGACGGTTGAAGCCGCTTTGTCACGGTCTGCGGGCAGGGGATGCTCGGTGCGGGTGTGATTGGCGAAACATTCCAACCGCAAGGGTCGTTCCCGGCTGCTAAAGCGCCACGGTTCACCATCCACAATCCTGGTGATGATGACCGATTCGAGGAATAAGCCCGCTTCGCCATAATCGCGGATGGTGCGGGCGCGATAGGTGGCGTTGTCGATAGGGACA
>CAZTLI010000488.1:0-4129 GCA_964614375.1 uncultured Anaerolineaceae bacterium | reverse complement strand
GCCGATGAAGTGACCTATAACCTGCACATTATGGTGCGCCTCGAAATGGAAATCGACATTCTCAGCGGTCATCTGCGCGTGAGCGATTTGCCAGATGCGTGGAACAGTAAATTCAAAGAATATCTGGGCATCACCCCGCCCGATGACGCACAGGGCATTTTGCAGGATGTGCATTGGTCGAGTGGTGGCATCGGCTATTTCCCGACTTATGCGCTGGGTAATTTGCTCGGTGTGCAATATTACAATCAAGCGGTGGCGATTAACCCGCAAATTCCCGACGAAATCGCATCCGGCAAGTTCGATACGCTGCTGCGCTGGCAAAATAAACACATCCATCAGCATGGGCGCAAATTCAACGCGGCGGAAATCACCGAACGCGCGACAGGCGGCAAAATCGACCCGCAGCCGTTCGTCAGCTATCTTCAACACAAATACAGCGCCATTTATGATGTGTAGGTTGATCAATTGGCTACCTGTAGGGGAAGGTCTCAGACCCTCCCCTACCACACAACAATTATTGTCGCTCCACTCATGTCCAACCGTCTGCTAATTCTGTTACCCATACTGGCAAGCATCACCGCGCTGATTGATGTTCTAAACGGTGGTGATTGGATGGCCTATGGCTATCTCGTCGTGATATGGGCGCTGACGGCGCTGGTGGTCGTCAATAAAGCACAGCCTCTTGTGCGACTGCTGCGCTGGCTGCGGGCGCGACCTGTGCTGTTCTGGCTGCTGCTGATTGTGGCGCTGGTGATGGGCAGCGGCGGCTGGTACGCGCACTATCAACCCGTCGCCGGACGCCCGCTCACTGGCGAGATGGTCGCCTATCTGCTGACGCTGTTATGGGGCTGGATTGCCCTGTTCACAGTCGGTTGGGGCGCAGACGATGGACAGGTCATCAGCACTAAACTCGGTCAAAGTCGCTGGACAGGCGTGCTCATCACGCTGACGACGCTGGCGCTGCTGCTTGTGGGTATCGAGGGCTTCATGCGCCTGACTCTGGTGCAGTCCGATGCTTTTGCCTTCACCATCATGCACGAACAATGGACACAGCTTTACTGGAATCCGATTAACGAACTCGGCTATCGCGATTATCCGCCCAACCGCGACCCGGATGTCACGCACATCCTCGTACTGGGCGATTCGTTCGCGTCCGGGCATGGTGTCAACGACATTGACGAGACCTTCCCGCATCTTCTGGCGCGCGAGTTGGGCGAAGGCTACAGCGTCAACATCGCCGCCGAACCCGGTTGGGATACAGACCGGGCGTTAACTGCATTGGCGCAGTATCCCGTACAGCCGAACATCGTCATCCTGTCGTATTACTATAATGACATCGGTTATGCCCTGCCCGAAAACCCGGTACAGGTGACCTTTCCCACACCGCCTATGGATTGGCTGGAAGCCCATTTTTTCATCGCCAGTTTCCTCTACTGGCATGTGTTCCAGACGAATGTCGGTGGCGACCACTCGTATGCTGAAAATCTGCTGGCAGGTTATGATAACCCTGACGTATGGGCACGACACGAACAAAACCTGGCGCAACTCGTCAGATGGTCGCGCGACCGGCAGATTCCGGTGCTTGTGCTGGCGTGGGGCGGCATTCGCACACCCGAAGTCACCCGTCCGGCGATTGCGCGCGTGGCTGCCTATTTCGACAGTCAGGACGTGCCCGTCGTGAATATGATTGACGTGCTGGCAGACGAAGACCCGGCAACCCTGACGGTCAATGCCTTCGATGACCATCCGAATGCCCTTGCCCATCGCCTCGCTGCCGAAGCCTTGCTGCCCCTGATTCCAGTAGACGAATAGGCAGAATCCGTCATACTCCGCTATTTGTCAGACTCAGTGAGAGGATGAGTATCATGAAACAAATATGGTTAATTGTCTTATGTTTACTCATTTTCAGCTTCAGTATTCGCACTGTCGCGCAAATAGGTCGTTGTTGATTTCCGCGCACAGGGACGGGACGATTCAGGTGTGGGCGGTGGGATAAAACACATCACAGACCGCATTTAATGCTACAATACAATCAGATGAATGATGGAGTATAGTTATGGAAAACGCCCCTGTCCGCACGGTTTTTGACGTAATTACCGATTTTCTGGCATCTGACCCCTCGCCGGAAGCCCTCCTCGCTTACCATCTGCCTGATGACTTACAAGCACGCGCACATTATTTACTGGAACGGAATGGGGAAGATTTGCTGACTCCTGATGAAGAACAGGAAATGCTCGATTTTATGCGGGCGGACGACATGATGGCGCTGTTGAAGGCGAAAGTCAAACAGAAACTCAGAAAGTAAAGTGAATGCGTATTAGTGATGACCAGCGCCGTGTGATCCGAGAACGTGCAGGTGGCTGTTGTGAGTATTGCCGGATTGCTGAGTCTGGGCAATTATCCACTTTCCATGTTGACCATATTATCGCTATAAAGCACGGCGGCACAGATACAACTGATAATTTATGTTTGGCCTGTTATAAGTGCAATGGATATAAGAGCAGTAATGTCGCTGCACTTGACCCGGACACAGGCGACGCGACGAAACGCTATAATCCGCGCACACAGCGATGGGATGACCATTTCCAAATCAGGTCAGATGGAAGACTTAGAGGTCTAACACCAGAGGGACGGGCGACTGTTCTTGTCCTACGTATTAATGCAGAAGAACGTGTAAGACTGCGCCGACTTGCTATACTCAATGACGATTATCCTTGCAAGAAGAGTTAGCCAATGCTTGTTTACTTTATCACCCACCAGAATAGCGTTCGAGGATGTGCTGCCAGTGATTGCGGCGGGCGGGGACGGTAATCAACTCGAAATCCGGCAGCAGCAGTCCGGTTAACGACCCGCCATAGACACAGCGCGTATCAATTGCCCACACACGGTCTTTGTGAATCATCACCTTCTGCTTGCCATCCGAATAGTCACGATGTCCCACTATCAGCGGCTTCTTGCCGCGATACAGCTTATACCATACCTGTTTATAGGTCGTTTGGAGATACTGCTCGGCGGCATATGTGCCCACGAGGACGCGATGTTCCTGTTTTTCCAGCGGAATGTCCGGCTCAAAGAATCCATGCAGAATAGTCGCTTCGGGCAGGTCGATGTAGGCCGGCAGGGATTCCATATAGCGCAGGGCATCGGCATAATCGGCGTCAATGTCCCAGCGTGCCAGCAGGACTGCCAGCGATGGTATCAGTTCGCCCTTTGCCGCGCGGATATGTTTGAATTCATGATTGCCCATGACACTGCGCGCCTGTGGATGGTGACGAAAGAAGTCGATGACTTTGGCGTCCTCTGGCCCCCGATTAATCAAATCACCGACTGCGATAATCGCATCATCATCTGCTAGACCCGCTTTATCGAGCAGCGTTTGCAATTCCCCATAGCAGCCGTGTATATCGCTAATCACCAGGGTTTTCATCGGTGTCCTGTCTTGTTCCGTTGCAAAACGGTCTCATTGTAGCAGGCTGTATCACCCGATTAAACACTGGCGCAGGGCGATTCGCATATCGCCCCGACGGTTCAAATTGATTTCTCAATGAGCTAGAATGACCATTTCGAGTAGAATCACATTCAGCGACTATCTTCCACTACACGCATCACAGACTTGCCCATGAAATTGTTATTCGTCGTCTCATCGCTTGATTTAACCCAGCCGTTCAGCGCCACGCCCGCATGGTGGCAGTTGATGAAGGGGTTGTATGAAGTCGGGGTCGAGGTCATTGCCGCGCCCTATCAAGGCCCGCCGATTGAATCGCTGTGGTGGCGTGCCGAGCGCAATCCCGCCAAATGGCAGGGCGACCTGTTCAAATCCATGCGCGATGTCGCGCGTAAAATCCTGCCCGAACCTCAGCAAGTGCAAATCGACGAGACCGAAGCGGCGGATGTCTCGGTCAATCGCGAATCGGCCTTCGACAAACTCATCCGCAAGACGGCGCAAACGTTCATCGCCCCGCGCTGGTTGAAACACATCGACCAGATTTTGACGCAGCAGCCAGACATTGACGCGGTGGTCATGGTCACTGTGCCGCTGAATCATCTAGTGGGCGTGGCGCGAGAAATTCAAACCCGTCATGACAAACCCGTCTTCTATTATGATGGCGATGTGCCCGCCAGCCTGCCC
>CAZTLI010000487.1:0-4141 GCA_964614375.1 uncultured Anaerolineaceae bacterium | reverse complement strand
CTGCGGCGCATATTCTCCCCCATCATCACACCACTGTTCCGACTTCCGGGCAGGCTGCGGCGGGCATTACGGGGATGATAAGTTATAACCCTTCAATCATCAGATCAAAAGCACTTGCCCCATATTGGTCTGTCCCCATTTTTATGGCGTAACACCTGCTCAGGCGGCGCGCGAGTTCGGTTACGACACCATCCGATTGGATACACCCGGTTTTATGACCAGCGCGCTCACACGGTACCGGTCATGCGATTTTGATGACATCCCGCCCTATCGTGATATATCGGGTTCACTCAAGCAATATATCTGTTTTCTGGAATGCAAGCTGCCGAAATGACGACACCTTCGCCGCATTGCATCAGGGTGAATGGGGCTTGCGGGCAGTGGCGCTGAAGAGATAGCCATGAAACAGATCACGGAACTGATAGTCTGTGCCGTGTTCTTCCAGCCATTCCCATGTGCGACGGGTGCTGTCGGCGATGATAAAGACATCCATCACATCCGAAATGAAGCGCAGTGGCAGCGTGTACCAGCGGGTGCTCTCTTTTAAATCCGCGATGCCAAACACCCCACCCGGTTTGACAGCATCCCATGCCCGTTCCATCGCGCGTTCGTGGCGGGGGATGACGGCGAGACCGAGCGTGCATATCACGACATCGAACGGTTCATCGAACTGCATTTCGGCAGCGTCAGCCTGCACCAGTTGGATGTTCGTCCAGCCTTTTTCTTGCACAAACTGCTTGTGGGCGCTGTCGAGCATGTCTTGACTGTAATCCGTGCCGACGAGCGTCCCTGTCGCGCCGATTTTCTCGATGATATAGGGGAAATTTGCCCCTGCCCCACATGCCACATCGAGGACGCGCATTCCGGGTTTCAAGTCCACCATGTCTATCAGGGTCTTTCGCATGGTGATGCGCGGGAACTCACCCAGATAGAGGTAATCGGTCAGGTTATAAAAGCCCGCGCGCTTGCGATAGTATTCGTCGAGCCGGGTTTGAGTCAATCCAGTCTGGCGACGTTGACGTAGTACCGTGCCAAGTGCCAGCCCCGCGACCATGCCGAACAAAATTTGGCGAATAGAAATAGCCATTGATTTCGAGTCCTTGTCGGTCAAAAAAAGTGAAATAGAATTGAACCACAGAGGGCACAAAGAACACAGGTTGATTTTGCACAGATACGGCTATTCTCTGAACATAGACGATTGAGGGCAGAAAATCTCACTGATAGGCGTTATCGATGTCGATTTCGCTGACATCATCGCCGCCATACCAGATGGTGTAGATGGCACTGCGCGCCGCCCCATACATGATATACAACAATCCCCATGCAAAAAAGGCAATGCCCGGAAACAACGCCATCGATACTAATATCAGTGTGCCGGTGATGATGCGGCGGGTTTTGCGGATGTACCGTAATGAAAGGATGTTGCTCTTTTCGTACTGCACTTCGCTGACCATCAAGAAGGCCGTGAAGATGGTGACGATGGCGGCATGGGCGGCGGCGTTGGAATGCGGCATCGTGTGGATGAAGATGACATAACCCGCCATGACCACTGCCGCGATGGTCGTCGGTAGGCCGATGAAATATTTGGTCGGGATGTCCGGGTCGGCGGCGATGTTGAAGCGTGCCAACCGAATCGCCGCACAACAGATCGGCAGAAAGCTCAAAATCGTGCCAATAATGCCCCATGTATGGAAATAGAGCTGGTAGAACAGCACAGCAGGCGCAACGCCATAATTGACCACATCTGCCAGCGAATCGAACTCGACGCCGAAGTCGCTGGTGGTATTCATCGCGCGGGCGACCCGTCCGTCGAGCATATCCAGCACAGCCGCCAGCAAAATGAGTCCCGCCGCCGCGAGATAATTACCATGAAACGACTCCAAAATGGAGACATATCCGGCGAGAATCGCGAAGACTGTAATCGCACTGGGGAGTGCGGAACGGAGTCGGCTGAGGGAGATAGGGCTAGATGGTAGCTGTACCATGATACGCTCCAGAATTGCTCATTTATAGGTGTAACTGTGCGATGGGAGTTTCTCCACCACGCACCTGTTGATTCAGTTTGACTAACACGGTCGCATCCAGCGGCAGAAACACGTCGCACCGTGACCCAAATTTGATAAAGCCCAGTTCTTCGCCCGCCCTTACCGTTTGCTGCGCCTGTGTGTATGTGACAATGCGCCGCGCGAGCAATCCGGCAATCTGGCGGATAAGGATTTGGGTATTGTTGGCGTCGGCGATGACGATGGTGCTGCGTTCGTTGAGTTCCGACGCTTTGGGATGAAACGCCACCAGATATTTGCCCGGATGGTACTTTGTGTAGCAAACAGTACCCGTCAACGGCACACGATTCACATGCACATTGAGCGCCGACATATAAATCGAGACTTTTAGGCGTTCATCGTGAAAATACTCGTTTTCTTGCACAGGCTCTATAGCGACAATTTTACCATCCGCTGGCGCAATCACATGGTCAGCTAATGCGGGCGTCGTGCGTATCGGATGACGGAAAAATTGCGCGAAAAACAACCAGATGCCTAAAGATACAGGTATTGTCAGCCAGAGAATGGTTGATTGACTGAATAACACTTGCCCTAACACATTCAAGATCGCCAGGCCCATGGCGACGATGATGAGCGTCGGATACCCTTCTCGATGAATACGCACGCAGGCTAAATCCTCATTAAATCGTCATTATCGCTTTAATATAGCCTATTGTCCAGCAATCGGGCTACAGCACAGCCCGATTCTATACAACTTCTTGACGCATACGACATAAGGATAGGTTGAGATTTATGGTATCCACAGAAAATCGCGGATTCGATTGGTGTCATATTCCAGAATGAGCTGCCGCTGCGACCCATCCCGCCGGATACGATAGAGACCCCCACTCTGTTCACCCTGACCGATATAGACCAACCATCTGCCATCCGATGACCACTGTGGATTGTAGTCGTAACCGGGTTCGCGCGTGAGCTGCCGGGCTTCACCTGCTGCCACATCGTAGAGATAGATGTCTGTTCCAGTACGGTCACTATCGGTTGTGATGAAAGCTATCATGCTGCTGTCGGGTGACCATACAGGCAAACGGTCATCGACGTTGTTTTGTGTCAGTGGCAGTTGATTGCTGCCCTCGGCGTCCATCAGCCAGATTTCACCCGTGCCATCGCCCACCGAATAGTTGGTCATATAGGCGATGCGTGTGCCATCGGGCGAAAAGCTCGCTTGCAGGTCGTTTTGCTGTTCGTTGACTGTCAATCGCTGGAGTCCGGTGCCATCCGGCAGCATGGTATAGAGTTCCTGAAAGCCATCCCGTGATGTGGTGAAGATGATGCGTTCTCCGTCGGGCGACCATTCGGCTTCGAGGTCGTTGCCGTAAGGTGTGAGCTGCTGCTCCTCCCCTGTTTCGAGGTCGATGATGAAGACGGCTGAATGCGGTGACCGCCAGCGCGTGAAGATAATGGCGCGACCATCCGGCGACCACTGTGGGTCTGTATCGTTGTAGCCGCTGGACATAGGCTGCGGATTGAAGCCATCTAGTGGCGTGATATAGATACGCGCGCCCTGACCATCTGACCCGCTGTAAGCCAACATCGTGCCATCGGCAGACAGCGCAAATTGATAGGCACGGTCTATCGACAGAGCAGTCATTTCACCGCTGGCGACATCAACCCGATATAGGGTGTGATTCACGCCCTCGTCAAGGGTAATAAACACTATCCCTTGTGGTGATTGTGGCGGCGGTGGCAACAACATAACGATCAATGCGATGTCCAGCAGCAGTTGCAGCAGCAAGAGCAAGCGATTTTTGCGCGAGTGAATCAGGTCGGTCATAGGGCCCGTTCTGGTGATTGAACAAACTATGCCGATTATGCCACAGCCACTACAGATGTTGAGGGGACGGGGGGCAAGCGTTGCGGGTTCGTAGCCGATTCAGCGTATTTGTGGTGTGAGGAGAAACACAATATCGTTGTGGCTATCGTATAAAAGAGAAACCGCCAGTTTTTGAGCTGACGGTTTACGTAGTCGTATGTTGCTCCAAGCGACTAAACCGGGCAACAAGGCTACACAAGTTACATAAGGAGTATATCATGAATATCACAAAAAACCAACCCTTTTCTAAGGCGGTGACTTACGATTC
>CAZTLI010000486.1:0-4145 GCA_964614375.1 uncultured Anaerolineaceae bacterium | reverse complement strand
GAAGCGAATCACTAAGAAGTCGCCAACATAGGGTGAGAGATTATGAATGCGCTGTCTCCAATCGCCATTGTTGGGCATGTGTGTCGTGAAACACAGGTTGGGATCATCGAAGCCACCTGAACTCAGCCCACTTTGCGTCCAGCCAAAACCACCATTATTGGACACCTCGAAGCGACCACACCCGTCAATCTCATAGTAGGTGTAGTATTCGATTGCAGGGTTAACCGCACCGGTCAAGTCCAGCACACCATCCAGTATCAGTGACGCATTACTACGCGGCACGGACGGGACTTCGGGGAATGCAGGACCCGGGCCTTGCTTTGGCGTATCGGTGAACGAGAAGCTGTTCGCGCCGAGTGTCATGATGATCGTGGCGTCGCCCCATTTTTCGTACCATTCCAGCGTAAAGACATACCTCTCACCCGATGCCAGTGTCGCTGTGCCCATGTCAATGGTGCGTCCGTGATCTGTCCAGTTGTCAATCACATTCCATCCGTCCAGATTCGGGCCGCCCGTAGCCGAAGTCCCACCCACATAGTCGTACTTCAGACGGACACCATCATCGCTCACCGTGATAAAGGTATATTCACCCGGCGACATCAACCCACCGCCAATCAACGGGGTTGTCAGCGTCCAGCGACCCAGGAAGCGACTATTGACCCAACCGCCACTCGGCCCGCTGCTACCAAACTCGTGGATGATGTCAAGGTCGATACCACACCGAATGTTGGGATTCGACGCACACTGGGCTGGGGTTGGATTTGGCGTGCCACTCAGGAATATATCGGCGCCCACACGGAAGCGGTTGCTGCCTGATGTGCCACCCGGCGCTAAGTTTTCACAGTTAGGCGAACCGTTGCCACCGTCGCAGCGCCAGTAGGTATAGTTCCACAACGCGCCACCGAAACTCGCCGGGCCACCACCAGCGCCACGGAAGAATTCAGGACTCAAACCCCAGAAACCTTCAGTCACCCAGTTTTGCAGGTTACGCGCACCATCGAAGAACGGCAGTGTGTAGACACGCACCTCTTGACCCTGCCGGCGATAGTCGATACGGATGTTATCCAGATACATACCATCCCGTTTACTACCACTATCGAACGAGTCATTGACAAAGCGGATGCGGATGCGGCGTCCGGGTGTGGCGCCCGATTGGGCATAACCGGAAAGGTCGATTTGTTCGCGCTGCCATGTATTGGTCTGTTGCCAGTCACCAATACTCCAAACATCTTCCCATTCGCTCCAACCATACAGATGTTCATAACACTGCTGATGCCCACCACTACAGAGATTGCCCGGTGAGGTCAATTCATAGGCGATTTGCACCCGCAGATAGGAATTGTCGCCGGTATAGTAACGATACCAGAAGTACAGGGTCGGCAATTCGCTGACATCCGTCCCGCGCAGGTCGATAATTGTCCGCATCTCCAACACATTGTTGGTATCTTCCGCATTGTCCACAAAAGATTGTGAGGTATCTGGCGGTGACGTAACCTGTTCATAACCGGTTGTGATGTCAGTTGCGGAGTCGTGCATCGCGAAAATGCCGTTGCGCTGTTCCCAATCGACAACTTCCCATGTACCCCCGATATACCAGCGATCTTCCCAATTTGCCTGGAAGTCGAAGTCATCGAAGTAGGTCTGACCGTCGCCATTACCCAGCGGCGTGCCACCCGGATCGGTGCGATTCTCAACGTCGGGCCATAGTGCGTGTACCATTTCGACGCGCTCTTCAATCCGTATGTCATCCACGTATAGACCATCGCCCACACTGGAGCTGCTATCCGCAATAACACGTATACGGATGTAAATATCGTCATCTTCTTGATTGGCATCTGCCGGATTATAGCTGTTGACGATGGGCGTCAGGTCGATTTCAACGTATTCCCAACCAATAGAGGTGCGTGTGCTGCTGTCACTCACAGCACCGCGATACGACATACTTGCTGTATAGAGCCAGATGGTAGTCCACGATGTATCGCTGACACGCCGCCATTCAACACGGACTTCATCACCGCTGTTAATGTCGCGCCGATGCCAGAAGGTCATGACCGGATCAACCGCAGCCACCCCACCGCCTACACAATCTGTCGATGGGACGATATTACAGTTCGGCGCATAGGGGCTGCCGGGTGTGTCGTTATTGAAGTCGAACGGATAGATGATTTGCAGGGCAGCATCCGTTTCGGGGAAGTAATCACCATTTGGCGTATCCGTAAAGGAGTTACCACTGCCATGTACGGCTGCCGTATTGGTGCGATCCCATGTGCCGCCCAGCAAGAATTTATCTGTCCCCAGTTCAGCATTATCGAAGAACGGATACAGCATATAACGGGGACGACCTTCACGCTCGATATAGATGTCGTCTATCCAGGCACCATCCTCACGGGTGGCGTCTGACCGTACAGTGACGACAAAGCGCAGGCGGAAACGGCGATTACCCGGCGGGAAGTTACCCGCTTCGTTGATGAGAATTTCGCCCAGCGGCACTTCGACAAACTGCATCGACAGATTTTCCACGTCGTTGTTATTGCTGCGGGGGATGATTGTCCCGGTATTGGGCACGGGCTGCCAGTTCGCCACACCGACACCATAGTCGTCCAATGTGTATTGGATTTCAAAACCCGTCCGACGATCAAGGTCGGTTGCTAACCAGAAGGACAGCAGCGGGTCACCCGTGTCGCCTTCATTGTCGGCTGCCCCCAAGGGGTCATCGACATCAATCCAACCATTAAATTCAATCGTATGCGCCCGCAGGTTATACAGGTTGTAATCGGATGATGGCGACTGTGAGTGTCGATCAATTGGCGTATAGCCAGAAACATTGGGCGGCGGGTCACCGGGTTCATAACTGTCTTCCCATGACATACCCGAACCACCATGCGTGTTCTTATTTGTCAGTTCCCAACGACCCGAAGTGATGAAATCATCTTCCTGGCTGGAGTCATTCAAATCCCAGAATGTGCCCGGCACAAACGTCTGGCGGGTTGAGTCCTGGATGGAAATGGAGTCAACATACCAGCGACGGATACGCCCGTTATGGTTGGCTGCTTCAATGACAAAGCGGAATGTCAAGCGCTTGCCAGCAAAGTTGTCATCCAGCGTTGCGCTGCCATCACCGCGCACATCAGTCAGGTCAATTTCCTGATACGTCCAGTTGTAATTAGTACGGGTTGTATTTCCAGTGTCACTACCGTTGTGCAGCGGCACCCGAATCCAGACTGCGGCATCGCGGACAGCAGTATTGGCGTAATCGCCCATACCGTCAAAGTATTCGGTGAATTCAACCGATACCCGAAGGTCATTATCTTGCAAGTCCCACACGTCCCAGAACGTGAATATGGGGTTAGACAGCGTTGACATGTCAACCGCACCCCGCAGTTCCATGTGGCAGCGTGTGAAGCTGGCGGGATCGCCATTGTGGTATTCTTCCCACTGCCAATCCAGGGTATCGGCATCGCGCTCATAGCCATCTTGCTGCCCCCAATTACAGTCCGGGCTGCCAGCAACGGGATTAAACGACGCATTAATCACGGTATCATCGGGATTGGTGGCAGATGTCGCTTCGGTGATGTCGAGCGATATACTCGATGTACAACATTCTTCATAGAAGTCAACCCGAATGGTATACAGCCCTGTTGGGACTGTCCGGATCGTCTCTAGCTGGTTACCCGTAAAACTCGTGCCGTGATACCACGCATTGACCAGCAAACAGTCGTTCGGGAAGGCTGAGCCATCGCCATACCGTGCCGGTGTCCCACCACTTGGGCCAAGACCACCCGGTGTCACGCCTGTTGCCGAACAGGTTGCCGGGTCGTTGCCATAAGCGCCGCCCAAAATCCAGATACGAATACCGTTGTTTGAGGTTGGCAGGAAACGTAAGGTTCGCGCCGTCTCCAGGTTAATCTGGCGTGTCCAGGTAGCCGACCAGTTATCGCCGGGAGTGGCGGCGGGCCAGTTGTTGTTCCCACACCCTGCGCCATTACCCCAGTTAAAGTTCAGGACATATTGATACCCTGCCGAAATATCGCCATTGAATCCCTGACAATCCGGCGTGCCAGACAGGGTACGATTTGGATAGTATCGTCCATACCAGTCGTCTGCACTCAAAAACAGACTGTCATCTAAACGCCAAAATACCTCGT
>CAZTLI010000485.1:0-4148 GCA_964614375.1 uncultured Anaerolineaceae bacterium | reverse complement strand
CATCATTCAACACAGCCAACGGCACAGCGACATCGGGGTGTTTTGCCAGCATTTGCACCAGTAAGCGTGTGCCCGAATGCCCCATCCCCGTGATTAAGATACAGGTGCGATTTTGCACGGTCATACAGAGCCGACTTCTTGATTGAGAAATTCTTCCGGCGCGAGGGTCTTGCCGAAACGATTGAGCAGCGAATCGCGGACACCCAGACAGCGATAATACAACAGCGGATCGTGTTCACGATAGTAACCGGGTTTCATCACCAGCACATTCAGGCATGTTCGCAGATAAAGGCGCACACTCTGTAAATAAGCCCGGAAACCATCGTGGCGGCGCACCCCATACAGATAATTCCGCATCGTATAGTAGCGCGCAATTTGCATCAAACCATGACGTTTCGCAGCGCCTTTGCGGATATGCGTAATGAGCGATTCCGGCACGAGGATGCACGGTATACCCCGTTTGGTGAGGGTATAGCAATAATCCAATTCCTCGCCATATAAAAAGTAGCGATCATCCATAAAGCCGTGTTCACGCACGACGGACAGCGGCACAAGCATACTGCTGCCGTGTAGATGGGCAACTTTGCGGGGGGATAGTTCCGTGAATACAACAGTATAGGGCTTGCCCCGCATCGCCTCAACATCGCCATAGTGATAGGTTGGCGCATGACCGTTCAGCACGACACCGGGATCGGCATCAATAATCGACTCATCATCGGGAGTCAGCGCAACACCGCCATAAAGCGCATCCCCCATCTCTTGATAGACTTCGACCAGTTTACTCAGGGCGTCCGGGCGAACAGTGGTATCATTATTCAACATCCACAGCAGCATCACAGCGGGGTCTTTTTGGGCATATTCCAGCGCCAAACGATGCCCGCCCGCAAAACCGAGATTTTCATCGGAGACAATCAACGTGACCTGCGGATAGTGTTGCCGCAATTGTGCCACCGATTCATCGCGCGAGGCATTATCGACCACCACCACTTCATAGTCAGGATAATCCAACAGCGCCAGCGAATCAAGGCAGGCAGCGGTCAGATCATACGCATTCCAGTTCAGCACTGAAATCACGACTTTTGGCAGTTGGGTGCTATCATTCATAAAAGGCTAGTGTTTGAACAATCCTTAGCTGTCAGTCGCCGCCGATTCTATATCACGCCCCACAACCTGCATAGCCATAATTGCAAATTTTTGCCAACCACAGAGTCACAGAGCGCACAACGCATCAAATTGACAAAGGGCTTTTACTCAGTGTTACGCTTTAAGCAATTAAAAAGCGACCCTGTTGCCAGAGCCGCCCGGGTTATGTCTATTCGCCTTCGTCGGACGATGACTCATCCGTCGCGGGTGCGTCATCGACAGGCGTCACTGCGCGGGATAGGGGCGGGATGAAGTCGCCACTATAGGCGGGGCAATCGGCTGGCACGAATATCGACTGCCCGGCTTGCAGCAGACCGGGATTGCCCAGTTCGTTGGCTTCGGCGATACACGTCACATCGGCATTGTGCAGCGCGCCGATGAGATCGAGGGTGTCACGCGGTTGGACTACATAGAGTTCGCCTGCCCCACCGCCAAATTCGCCCGGTTCATCCAGCGCAGGATAGACGCCATACGGTGGCGCATCGGCTGGAATGAACAGGGTCATGCCGGGTGTCACGGCCCGACTGTTGGTGATGTTATTGACCACCTGTATCGACACTGCCGATACATTCAGTTCCTGGGCGATGGTATCTATCGTGTCATTGGGCTGCACGACATACAATTCACCTGCCCCGCCACCGACACCAAAGCGGTCAGGGTCATCCAGCGCGGGATAGACGCCATACGGCGGCGCGTCTGCTGGAATAAACAGCGTCGTGCCTGCGGTAATCGCGCGACTGTTAGTGATGTTGTTGACCACCTGTATCGACACCGCCGACACATCGAGACTCAAGGCAATCGTATCGATTGTGTCATTGGGCTGCACGACATAAAGTTCGCCTGCTCCACCACCACTTTCCAGCACGGCGTCGGCATCATCCAGCGAGGGATAGACGCCATAAGGCGGCGCGTTTTCGGGGATCATCAGGCACATACCCACACGTACATCGACGGCCCGGTGCAGGTCATTTGCCACTTGCAGCGATACTGCCGACACATTCAAGGTCTGTCCGATGACATCCAGTGTATCCAATGGGCGCACACGATACCCCTCGCACGTCTCGACATAGGTCACGACTTCGCGCGGATACAAGACGGTGACTTCGCCTTCATAGAGTGGGCACGACACACTGATGACCAGTTCTTGCCCGATGGTCAGGCGGTCTGTGACCTGTAAATCGTTCATTTCCGCCAGACAGCCCACGCCAACATCAAACAGCGCAGCGACCGTCTGGATGGTATCGCTGGGACGGACGGTGTACATAACATCTTCGGTAATGGGCAAAATATCGGCATCGGTCACTTCGTCGCCGTCCTGTGCGACTACATTGACAACCAGAATCGTCACCCAAATGAGCATTAGCCCGGTCCACAGCAGAGTACGCAGGGTTCGCATCGCCTTCCCCTCCACAAATTTCCGCTAAATCTTATACAGCATACCACAATTTCGGTATTGCTACCGGGACTGCATCCTATTGAACCGGAGCGGACACAGAGAACACACAGTATGCTGGATAAAGTGCTTTTTTGAACGGTGTTAAAATAACAGAACTTGGTTCAATTTGGCAGGCGATGGGTGAATATTGTTCACTTTCGCACGGAAATCGGCCTGCTGATTTAACCCGAACACCGTCCTGTGCCGGTTTTCGATACGACCTATCTGCACGCCGCCGCAGTGGAGTGGGCACTCGCGGTTGTAGTAGACTAACGATTATTCGGATACAAGACTCTCAAAATCGTCCCGGAACGCACGGGGTGGCGCTTCTCTTTCTGGCGAGACATTTCCTGTCGATTCTATGGCCCGATGGTGTCGCGCCCATCAATCGACCCGGCGATCCAACCCGTGACTCCACTGGCGGTAGTCACTTCCCACCAGATATAACGTCCGTTGGGGTCGGGATATGGCCCGGCGACGATACGGACATATTCACCGAGCGACAACGCGCTGCCCGCAAAGCCCGAATCGGTGCTGGGGAAGGTGCGGATGTTGATGACGGTACTGTAAATCTGCAATTGTTGACCGGGTTGATAGCGACTGTTCGCCACGACGCCCGATGGCAGGTTTTCTGGCGCGGGGGCATTCACGGGTTGGGCGATAGCTGGTGCGCGGGTACAGGTGAAATTTGCCGCCACATTAGGCACTTGCCGCACATCCCCGCTGATGGTGGCGATATACCGCTGACCGCTGGCAACGACGCTGACGGCGCTGCGGTCACAGCTCCATTCAACCTGACTCGGCGGCCCCGTGCCAATATCGCCTGTGAGCGCAGTCCCGTTCTGGTCAACGATTCGCATGGGGCCATTGCCATCGCCTTCACGTCCAAGCGCGACAAAGCGTCCATCGGGTAACTGCACGGCGTCCTGCACCCACATGCCCGCACCCGACGCATTAAACACGACCTGTTCGCCGCCACCATCGCGCCCGATTGTGCCGATGATGACCACGCCATCGGGTCGGCGTCCACTGACGACGATACGACTCTGGTCATTGGCCCATGAGCCATAATCATAACGATGCACTGTTGGCCCGGTTGCGCCCGCGTTGGCATCACGCACGGCATAGACCACGCCCACACCACGCCGTCCCTCATCGGGCAAATCAAATTCGACCAGAATCGCGACATTATCATTCGCCCATTGCAACGAGCGTGAGCGCCAGTTGAAGGTATTGGTGGGATTGACGACTCCGCAGGCGATGCAGTCACGAATGATTTGATACGAGGGGTCTGTCTGGTTGCTCTGGTCAGCCTGCCAGAACCACAGGCCGTCATTGATATGGTCTGTCCCCGGCGGACTAAAAATGATGAAGGCAAATTGCTGTCCATTGGGCGACCAGCGGGCTTCTATCACACGATTTTTGTTTTCGCTGGCAGAGGCGACATCGAAACCATCGAAAAATGGCGCGAAGGTATATGTGCCTTCGGTTGTGCTGCCCGGCGGCACGAGATAGACCATGCCGCGTGTATCAACCCGAACATAGCTATCGGCAAAAACCGGGTTGTAAC
>CAZTLI010000484.1:0-4150 GCA_964614375.1 uncultured Anaerolineaceae bacterium | reverse complement strand
ACGGTCTGTCATCGCTGCCGGGTCGGGATGGATGCCATCTTGCAGCAGCGCATTTTCAAACACCTGCTCGATGACGACGTTGACCACCGGACTATCGGCATCCGCATCGAGGAGATGCACGAGGTTGTGCATCAACGGATGACGCGGATTGAGTTCCAGCGTCTTGACGGGCAGTTGGTAGTCTTTATCCAGCAGGCGATTGATGCGGAACATCTCACGCGCCGCGCCCGATTCGTCACTGACCAACCGCGCGGGACTGCCGACCAGCGTTTTACTCTCGCGCACGCCTTTGACACGCTGACCAAGCACGTTGGCGAAGCGGTCACGCAGGGCTTCAAAGGTGGCGCTTTCGAGCGGTTCTTCCTGCGGCTGTTCATCGTCCTTGACCGTGCCCACATCTTTCAGGTCGATGTCGGCTTCATCGACATTCCGCAGCTTGTGCCCCTGATATTCGGTCAGGCCCATCAGCATAGCGGTGTCTACCGGGTCGGTGAAATACAGTACCTCAATGCCGCGCTGACGGAAGGCGTCCAGATGCGGGCTGCGGCGGGCGCTGGTGAAATCGTCGGCAATGACATAGTAAATATCGTCCTGCCCATTGACCATGCGCGCGACATAATCCGCCAGCGAATGGAACGAGTCGGGGTCATCATCGTGGCTGCTGGTGAAATAAAGCAATTGCTGCACGTCGTCTTTATCATCCGGGCTGACGACCACGCCCTGCTTGAGATAACGCCCGAACTGCTCGAAAATTTCCAGATACTGTTCGGTGTCTTTTTCCGCCATGCGTTTGAGGTCGCCCAGCACCTTGCGCGTGATGGATTTTTTCAGATTCGCCATCACGCGCGTGGCCTGTACCGTCTCTCGACTGACGTTCAGCGGCAAATCTTCGCTATCGACCACGCCCTGAACAAAGCTCAAATACTCCGGCAGCAGGTCTTTGCAATAGTCCTGAATCAGCACCTTGCGCGCATAAAGCTGCAAGCCCGGCTCTTTGCGTGGGCTGAACATATTCTGCTCGGCTGTCGAGGGCACGAACAGCAGCGCATAAAATTGCAGCGGCACATCGGCGCGCATGTGGATGCGATGCAGCGCCCCGCCGAAGTCCATCGTGTACATCTTATAAAAATTGTCGTATTCCTCGTCGGTGATTTCTTTAGGGTCTTGCCGCCAGATCGCGGTTTGTTTGTTGACGGCGTTTTCGTCATCATCGACATAGATGGGGAAGGCGATGTAATTGGAATGTCGCCGGATGATGTCTTTTAATGTCCAGCCATTCGCCAATTCCTTCGCATCGTCCTTAAGGTAGATAATGATGTCTGTCCCGCGATGGTCCCGTTCGGCGGGTTCAAGCGTATAGGTATTGCCGCCGTCCGATGCCCATTTGATGGCTTCGGCCTCGGGACGGAATGAACGCGACACGACCTCGACTTTATCCGCCACCATGAACACCGAATAAAAACCGACGCCAAACTGTCCGATGACATCCTGCACGACGCTGTTGGGATTGTCCTTGACGGCCTCGATGAAGGCTTTCGCGCCACTTTTGGCGATTGTCCCCAGACTGTCGATGACTTCATCGTGGGTCATGCCGATGCCATTATCGCTGAGCGTGAGTGTGCCCGCGTCGGGATCGACCCTGAGGCGGATTTCCAGCGGCGCGTCCGCATCGAGCACATTCTGGTTGGTCAACTGCTCAAATTGGATGCGATTGAGCGCGTCGGACGCATTCGAAATCAATTCGCGCAGGAATATTTCGCGATCTGTATAGAGTGAATGGATGAGGATATTCAGTACCTGTTGGGTTTCGGCCTGAAAGGTATATTGTTCGGTCATAGTTAACGTTCCCCTGTAGCCTCATGTATTTCTAACCGCGCGATTGTAGCAGACAGGTATAAAAATGACATAAGCAAATGCCCAAAACCGTTAGATAGGCTACAATATTTTTGTGACTGCATTATTGAGAACGTCATGAGGGGAACTAACGTGCAGAAAACACAGTCAGAATCCTCGAACGAGACCGGGCAAATCCGCGTATTCATCTCGTATGCCCGCAAAGACGATTATATGACGCCCGTCTCGGCGGCGGACGAACACACCTATCACCACGACCCACAGCGCAGTTTCACCCGACAGTTGTATATGGCGCTGACAGACGCGGGCTTTGATGTCTGGTGGGATCGTGAGGCCATGCCCAATCGTGGGCTGACCTTTCTGGATGAAATCAAAGGGGCGGTGAGTGACTGCGATTATCTGGTGTATGTGGCGGGCGAACACGCCCAGAATTCGCCCTATGTGCGCGCGGAATGGGAATATGCCAGAAGCATCTGCAAACCCATCATCCCCGTCCTGCGAAATAACGACTATTCCATCATCCCGCCGGAAATCAGCATGGGCAACGCGCCGGACATGCGCGATATGGCATTTTTTGATGCAAAAGTGCAGGAATTGATTCGACTGCTAGCGGCTGTGCCGAAGCTGGCGACGCTGCATAAGGTGCCGACGCTGCCGGATTGGTATATTGAACGGGGAAACGATGTGCAGGATTTGCAGGCCGCAATTCGGGCAGATGCCTTGAGTCCGGTGGTGGTGACCACCCGCCAGCAGACGGTGACGCTGGAAGGCATGGGCGGGCTGGGCAAGACGACGTTGGCGACGGCAATGTGCCGCTTGTGTGATGTGCGTTACGGCTTCCCGGATGGGGTATTTTGGATTGAAATCGGCAAAACGCCGTCTATCCCCACGCGGCAGGGCGACATCGGTGTGACATTTGGCGATATGCGCGATGAATATCCCGATGAGCAGCGCGGCAAATCGCGCTTGAGTGCTGTTCTGGAAAAACGAGCGGTGCTCATCGTGCTGGACGATGTGTGGGATCATCGTCATGTGGAAGCGTTTCGAGTCAATGCGCCGCGCAGCCGGCTGCTGGTGACGACCCGCAACAAACGGATAGCGGGACAACTGGGCATCGAAAATCATGAGATTGACACATTAACCATAGACGAAGGCGTGGCCTTGATCGGTAAACGATTGGGACGGGCAGCGGACGCCGATAATCCCTATCTGGCAGATGAACAGGCCATCGTCGAACTGTTGGGCCGGCACACGCTGGCGATCAGCATTGCGGCGGCACGGATTGCGGAAGAAGGGGCGGATTATGTGACACGCTTCCGCGAACGGCTGAAAACCCGACGTGCGTCGGGCGATAGTCCGCTGGGCGACCTCAACATGCACGATGAAGACAAGAATTACAATCTGGAATTGTCGCTGGCGGAAAGTTATGTGGATTTAGGGGGTGATGACGACTCGAAAAAAGACACCTTACAGGCGCAGTTCCGGGCGTTAGGTGTTTTTGCGCCGGATGGCACGTTCGACGCGGCGGCGGCGGGTGCGGTGTGGCACATGGACGATGCGTATATGGTGGAAGACCGCCTGCGCTTTTTTGTCAAGATGGCGCTGCTGGATGAACCCCAGTCTGGACGCTTTCAGCAGCATGGCCTGCTGCGCGATTATGCCCGCGGCCTGAGCAGCGCCGGCGAAATGCAAACCAACCAGCGCCGCCATTTTGTGCATTATCAGGGCGAACACAGCGATTATGACCTGAACCAGGCCTATGCGGATGATGGCACAATGCTGCGATACCCAATACTGGCGCTCGATTGGGAGCAAATCCGGGACGCGATCACCTGGGGGCTGGCGCACGCGGTCGAAAAAGCCTGTGATTGGGTCGATGCTGTACAGTTTTTTATGATGCTCCAGCGCACCCACGACGAACGACTGAGTTTATTGACAGACACACTCGCCGCCGCTGAGAAAGCGAATTATACACGGGGACAAGCCAACTGCTTGTACGGGCTGGGCGAGGTGCATCGGATGAACAATGAGTACGAGGCGGCGGTGGGACGCTATGAAGCGGCGCTGGGTCTGTTTGAGGCGATTGGCGACCGGGGGGGACAAGCCCACAGCTTGCTCGGACTGGGCGAGGTGCATCGGATGAACAATGAGTACGAGGCGGCGGTGGGACGCTATGAAGCGGCGCTGGGTCTGTTTGAGGCGATTGGCGACCGGGGGGGACAAGCCCACAGCTTGCTCGGACTGGGCGAGGTGCATCGGATGAACAATGAGTACGAGGCGGCGGTGGGACGCTATG
>CAZTLI010000483.1:0-4164 GCA_964614375.1 uncultured Anaerolineaceae bacterium | reverse complement strand
AACAGGCGTAACAGTTGCGCTAAATGGTGATGGGTGTATGGTCGTTCATCCCCCCGCTGACAGGCAAAGAGGAGAACGCCATACAACCCACACTCACCGATTAATTGGTGTTACTCAAGCTCAAACGACGCGACATCTTCGATACGATCTGCGGCCTCTTGTGCGCTAGCTTGACCTGCGAACAGCGCTTCGACTGCATCGTTGACCTCACCACCCAATGCCAGCGGGAGGAATTGATCGTAATACAGTTGGAAGTACGGTGCATTGTTGCGTGCGTCGATGATGCGCGCCATGACGGGATTGTCGGTCACGACATCTTCTGCGCCCGCGACAGTCGGGATAATCCAGATTTCTGCGCCACGACGTTGGACTTCGACACTGGTGATGTATTGCAGGAATGCAACGGTTTCATCGGGTGCGTTGATACCCACAGCAAAACCATCGCCACCACCCAACACATCATCGGGATTACCGGCGCCATCGGGAATGACCGGGAATGGGAACCAGCCCAGATCATCACCCAGACCACCTTCGACCACGCTGCCATACAACGCCGGCGCCCACTGCCCCATCAGTTCCATTGCCGCTTCGCCATTGCCCATCAGTGTGTACTGATCGCCATAGCCAAGACCAAGGAAGCCTTCGGGGAAGGGATTGAGGGCGATAAGGGTTTCCAGATATTCACCCGCCTGCACGAACGTCTCATCATTGAACGCGCCTGAACGATCATACGCAGCGAGGAAGGCTTCTTCACCACCGATACGAATCGCCAGATAGACCCAGTAGAAGTGACCTGTCCATTTGTCACGTTCACCCAATGACAACGGTGTGATACCCGCGGCTTGCAATGTTTCGACTGTGGTGATGAACTCATCCCATGTGGTGGGTGGCGAATCCGGGTCTAGTCCTGCTTGCTCGAACAGACTGCGATTGTAGAAGAACCCGACTGCGCCCCACGTCCACGGCACACCATAGGTCTCGTCACCCTGACCATACAGGCTGAGTGCCGATTGTGCGCTGAAGGAATTGCGCCATTCACCATCGTTGGCATCGAGTTCTGGTGAAATGTCGCGTACCAAACCCGCTTCAGCAAATGCCCACAAGACGCCACCGCCCCAGCTCTGGAACAAGTCGGGTGGATCGCCGGCCTGCATTACTGATGTGACACGGGTCTTGAAGGCTTCATTTTCAAGAATGGTGATTTCTATTGTGACATGCGGATTTGCTGCGGTAAATTCATCAGCAACTTCTTGCCAGAAAGCGGCTTCATTTTCGTTCGTCTGGATATGCCACCAGTTAATAGTGACGGCTTCTTGCCCGGAAACACCGACGGTCAAGACGAGCAGACTGGCGAAAACGAGAATCAACAATATTCGTTTAGACATACATGAACCTCCATGGAGAAATGAACTAAATTTTGTGAATTGAACCGGGCACTATTCGATAAACACCTCCTTGTAGCTATGGCCTTCCTAGCGTTTTGGTGGCTGGCACGAATCGCGAACAATCAGTTCGGTTGCCACCGTGACACGTCGTGGTTGACGTTCGGGATTTTCGATTTGTTCAAGTAACAACTGGACGGCGATGCTCCCTATCTTTTCCAGTGGTTGGCGGACAGTCGTCAATTTGGGTAGGACGAGACTGGCTTGCGGCAGGTCATCAAAACCGATGACCGAGAGGTCTTTGGGCACAGATAACCCCGCCTCGCGAATCGCTTCGAGCGCGCCAAACGCCATTAAATCGTTCGAGGCGAAAATAGCGGTGGGCATCGGCTCTTGCTCAAGCAGCATCCGGGTTTTTTTATAACCCGTCTCTTGCAGGAAATCCCCTTCAAGAATGAGATTTTTATATAGGGGGATATTGTGGTCATGCAAGGCGGCTTTATAGCCTTCGAGACGGTCAACGGCACTGCTGAGGTTCATTAATCCAGTAATAAATCCGATGCGGCGATGACCCATCTCAATCAGGTAAGTCGTGGCATCATACGCCCCCTGCCAGTTGGTCGCGTCCACAACCGGGCTTTCGACATTGGCTGTATTCTGGTCGATGAGGACATAGGGGAAACGCTTCTCGCGCAAAATCTCCAGATAGGCCGATGACAGGGTAGGCACAATCAACAGCAGCCCATCGCTGAGGCCGTTGGCAATCAACTGGACGTATTCGGATTCTTTGCCATGATTGCGGTGGGTGGTATAGAGCATGAGGTCGTAATGCGCTCTAGCAATTTCGAGGTCGATACCACGCAGCACTTCAACAAAGTACCCATTATCGAGTGCGGGGACGAGCAGGCCGATGATGGCAGATTTGCCACCCGCAAGGCTGCGGGCCTGTTGATTGGCGACATAGCCAAGGCGCCTGGCGGTTTCGATGACTCGTTCGCGGGTACTCGCTTTGACGTGATGTGCGCCATTAAAAACGCGCGATACGGTTGCGTAGGAAAAGCCCGCTTCGCGGGCAACGTCATAAATGGTGACGGTTGAAATCTTTTTATTTGGATCGGTCATAAACATTATCTCAAGACTGTAACCGCTTACAATAATTTGGCAAAAAAAAGCATATTTTGGATGATAACAGCGTCACTATGCCCTGAGGACGTGACAAAATCTGGTAAAAAAACCTGTAAGCGGTTACAGAAAATGTAGCCATAACACATTCATTTGTCAAGTAAATACGCGAACTTGCTAAAACTTAAACGGTTAAATCGGTCAATTCGCACAACTGGCGAACCAAACTCCTGCGGCATCCACGCCGATGCAGGCGTGTGCTAAATTGTATGATGCGTGGTGTACTTTCGTTGTAACGCGCGGTGTTCCATGCGTCATAACCCCAATCACCAAAAGACAATGGATGAAACACAAAGAATGCTTATGAGGGATACGGGCATTGTTACGTGTCCGCAAACAACGGTGTGATCCGATGCGTTTGTTACAGACCATCAGCCCGCCCTCTGCACAATAATCATTCGGCGTCTCATGGGTTTATCCATAAGTTGGTGAATCAAGCACAATTAATCTGGCAGCGGGTCTGAGACCCACTGTGTCGCAAAGCTGCCGTTCATGCTCATGATTGGTATTATGCGCCGCTTTCACGGTGTATTGATAGGCGCTTCGATCTGCGCCTTCCGCAGGCGTCCGCGCGAGGTCTGGTTGTGCCCGGTTATGGGAATATGGCGAGTGGCCCTCGCCAGCGCAAACGCGGGCATGTTGACGTAGATCGCTTCGTAGTTTCGTGGCTGCACCAGATAGGTCTCGTGCCAGACGCCAATCGTGCCGTCGTTTCCGATTTCGCGATTAAAACGCCGCCACGGTTCGAGGTGTGGATCATCCTTGTCATGGGCAAAGTGTTCCAGATGCTCATACGACTGCCAGTACGACAGCAGCAGCGAGGTTAAATTTGGCAGTTGGACAAACGATTCGCCGCCGAGATAGCCTTTCTCTGGATACTGTGCCAGCACAGTATTCATCTGTTGAAATGCCTGACCAACCCACCGAAATTTCATGAAATGTCGCCAGGAATTGACTCGCGCACCAATGAGGAACAGGACAAACGGTGCGTCGATGTCGGCGGTATAACGTCCCGGATAAATCATCACATACACTCCTGATTGAACATTAATCGAATTCTGAACATCGTTCGGTTTTTGACAAAAAATAAGGCAGATGTGCCCGGTATAGCTCTCAATACGCAAAGACAGCGCTAAAGTTGCAGCAAGACCGATTCTACAACCGCTTTTATTGGGCGACATGACCCGCGTGATTGGGCTACAATAGGCGTTGAATGACTTCGGCATGGAATGCTAGCGCACAAAACAAACCCATTTCATGGAATAACGCATAGCCTGTGGCGCATTCATGTGTATACTGGTGACATAACAATTAAGCGGAGAAATCGTGTGGACATCTTACTCATCCTTGAAACGACGAAGGATATTTGCGAACAACTGAACGAGACGAAAAAAGCGGCGCGCGGGCAAGTGCGGCGTCTTGTGGAGTTCGCGGGCATCGAACTCGCGCAGGACATCCTGCGCCAAACGCTGGAGATTGAGGCCAATGGCGGGCTGATGACGGCGGATGGAAAACGACGGCGGACACCGGGTGGGGTTTTTTTCTATCTGGCGCATCAGCAAGTGCCATCTTCGGTACGGCGCAAGATTTTCTGGCGTGG
>CAZTLI010000482.1:0-4182 GCA_964614375.1 uncultured Anaerolineaceae bacterium | reverse complement strand
ATCGGATTCCTGATGATATGAGCGTCGTCGGGTTTGACGATATACCCGAAGCCACGATAGTAACGCCATCGTTGACCGTCATTTCACGTAATCTGCCTGAAATCGGAATACAGGTTGCTGAACTCCTCTTTGAACGAATCCAGAATAAAGTAGCGCCACAAGGCCGATTTTTTCAAAGTGACTGGCAGTTGATAGAACGTGAATCGACTGCGGACTTTCGTAACTAATCATGTGTAAAAAGAGCAAAATCCGCTTCAAATAAATCTGTGCTTACACTGCTTATAGTCAATCGAATTTGCGTCAACAAATGGGCATATGTCGTGAGCATTCACAGACGCGGCGTCATCTTCCACGAAACACGGTACAATAACATGAACTGTTAACCACACACTCTGATGCACATGGGACGCAAAAACAAGAAAAAGGTCTGCCCAAATCCAAACGCCTGCGGATGCAAGCCAACCACGCATGGACAGCAATAACACCCCGCCACTGGATTATTTCCTAACAAGGTCATTTGAAGGATATTCTGTAATAAATGTCGTAATTGTTCCTGTTTCTCTCCTGTTTTACAGGAGATTTTGCCCCTCATTTCAGCACATTTTGCTGTTGCCAATTTCACGAATGGCGCATAAAGTCGCGGGTTAATGCTGTACATTGCCGAAACTGTGCTATAATAACGCCGAATGAGATTGAGCATGATATGTGTTTTTAGTGTCTCCCGCAATAAATCCCCTGTCACACTCAACCTATTCTCTATGTTGACTAACACTTTAATCCAGAGGGTACATGCAATTCCAGGATTTGAAACTCATTCAGCCTTTGCTGCGCGCGGTGCGTGCGGAGGGCTATGCACAACCGACACCGATACAGGAGCAAGCCATTCCTAATATTCTCGCCGGACGCGATATTGTCGGCTGTGCTCAAACCGGTACAGGTAAAACGGCGGCATTTGCGCTGCCTATCATCCAGCGATTGGTCGAGACACATCCAAATCGTCAAAACCGGGCGATTCGCGTATTGGTGCTTTCGCCAACGCGCGAACTCGCCAGCCAGATTGGAGACAGCTTCGCGGCTTATGGTCGCCATACCTCGCTGAAGCATACGGTGATTTTCGGCGGCGTAGGCCAAAATCCGCAAGTGCAAGCGGTGCGTCGTGGTGTCGATATTCTCGTCGCAACACCGGGACGATTGCTCGATTTGATGAATCAAGGCGTCATTCGTCTGAATACGATTGAAGTCTTTGTTTTAGATGAAGCAGACCGAATGCTGGATATGGGCTTTATTCATGATGTGCGTCGTGTGATTAAGGCGCTGCCCACCAAACGCCAGACACTGCTATTCTCAGCGACCATGCCGGAGGCGATTCAAGACCTCGCCAACCACATTCTGAATAAACCTGTGCGCGTTGAAGTGACTCCACAGGCCACGACAGTTGAGAAGATTGATCAATCTGTATTTTTCGTGGCAAAAAACGACAAGCGCGCCTTGCTCGAACATATCCTGCAAGACAGCGTGATTCGGCGTGTGCTGGTTTTCACCCGCACCAAACACGGCGCGAACAAACTGGTCAAACAGCTCGACCGCGCACAAATACAAGCCGAGGCTATTCACGGGAATAAGTCGCAAACCGCACGCGAACGGGCGCTGTCCAACTTCAAGACGGGGCAGACGCGAGTCTTGGTTGCCACCGACATTGCCGCGCGTGGAATTGATGTGGACGACGTAACCCATGTCATCAACTATGATTTGCCCAACGAGCCGGAGAGTTATGTCCATAGGATTGGACGCACGGCGCGGGCAGGTGCATCGGGTATTGCATTTTCCTTCTGTGATGATGAAGAACGCAAATATCTCCGCGACATCGAAAAACTCATCCGTTTGCGTGTGCCTGTCATGACTGAACACCCTTATGCAGTGACGAACGGTAATGGGAATCATCAGGACAGCCCACAACTCAATCCGCGTAATGGACACAACGGAAACAATAATCGCCGGAATGGGTCGGCGCGCAATGGCAAAAACGTTGACTCTGGTCAACGATCTTCCCGCCGCAGACGCCGACCACGCCGTTCCGGGAATGCCGCGCATCGCCCTGAACGTGGCAACTGATATATCTTAGGGTATGATGCGAGACGACAACCTTCTACCCGACCTCACAGCCGATGAACGTGCCAGGTCGAAAACAGCGATAGAGTAATTCATTTGTGCAGGTTGATATGAAATACGCTATGCCTTTGGTTTTGTGTCTATTGTTTCTTGCCGCGTGTGCTGGTAATGAGACTCCCGCATCTGCACCGCGTATTGGCGCGGGGAATGCGACGGCAACATCCCGTTTCACAGACCCTGTTCTGCAAGAAGCGGAAGTCAACTACAATCGTTATTGCGCGCACTGTCATGGGTATGCTGGCGAAGGGCAGTTGGAATCAACAATTGCCAATACTGAATCATTGGGAATGCACACAGTGCCACCCCATGACAGCACGGGACATACATGGCGGCATCCTGATTGGCTGCTGTTCATGGTGACGCGCGATGGCATAGATAATCCACTCGACCATTACCCGATGTCCGGTTTTAGTTTTGCCCTCACAGACGAGCAAATCTGGGGTGTTATTCAGTATATCAAGACATTCTGGACAGATGAGCAGCGCGAATATCAAGCACAAATCACCGCTGATAATCCGCCGCCGGCCTCATTTGCCTATCGTCATATTATCGCGCCGAATACCGAAGCAACCGCCGATGCTATGCCTGAAGTGGAAACTTCCGATGAGGATTAATTCGATGAAACAGTTGATCATGGGATTGATGGGTCTAATTGGAATTTTACTCATGCTTGCGGGATGTGCCTCTTCTCAAAGTGGAATTTCTTTGCCATTGTCAGATAGTCGTCCCACGTTGTTGTTTTTCTATACGGACAATTGAGCACCTTGAGCGACAATGCAGCCCATCGTGAATGGGCTACAAGAAACATACACAGACCAAATCGCTGTGGTTATGCTCAACGCGCGCGATGGTCGGGATGGCGAGGCCGCATTTAACGCGCTTAATCTACCGGGACATCCGAGTATTCTGGTGTTTGATGAATCTGGAAACGAAACATTCCGCCAATTTGGGATTGTTCCCGAAGAAACACTGATTGCTGCGATAGCGCGTGTGCTGGTTACGACACCCTAAAAGACGAACCCCGACTGGTGTCATCGGGGTTTTGTGTTATGAGACTGCTGAGCGATTTACGCTTCGGCGGGCGCGTAGTCAATTTCTTTGAGCGCGGCGATAATCGCTTCCCATGTCGCGGGATTATCCCACTCGACAGTGACCATGCGCGTATCGACAACGCCCTCGACCTTCGTCACGCCTGCAATCTCAGAGACTTCGTTTTTGATGGCGTTCACACAGCCATTACAGCCAATGTTGGGAACTTCAAAGGTTTTTGTCGTCATTCAGATGACCCTTTCTATATATACCCTATGGGGTATTTTACAAGCAATGCCTCGCTGCTACAATAGCCCATTCCGTAAACAGTCCAAATGACATGGCTCGACTATGCAATCTGACACCTTTACCACGCAACTCGAATCTGGCACACGCCAATTCAGGTTTATCGAGATAGCTGATACAGACCTCAGCAATGGTCAATACCCGGATTTGCGCCTTACGGATTGCACGTTTGTAAATGTTGACTTCAGCGGGGGGATGTTGGAAGGGTTGCGCGCCACAGATTGTCGTTTCTTCAAGTGTCGGTTCATCGGCACTGGTCTCGACGATGCGGTTTTTACGCGGACAACTTTCTTTCGACTGGACGAAGTGTGCAATTTCGCGCGGGCAGCGCTGCGTTTTAGTACATGGCAAGAATGCGATGTGCGTTTGTGCAGCTTTCAACACGCAAAACTACTACGGGCACAATTTGACCGGGTGAATGCAATGGGCGCGAACTTCTTCCGTGCCGATTTTGCGGGCGCGGTGACGATGAAACAGTGTAACCTGCGGATGGCTGATCTGCGCGATGCCGATTTGCGCGGATGCGCGCTGTCAAAAACGATATTTGAGCAGGCCAATTTGCAAGAAGCCAACCTCACAGACGCGGATGTCACCGGATGTGATTTTGCGGGCGCGAACTTGCGTTTTACCAATGTGCGCCGTAAAGCCCCTTGATTTAGCTATGGGGATATAAGGCGC
>CAZTLI010000481.1:0-4216 GCA_964614375.1 uncultured Anaerolineaceae bacterium | reverse complement strand
CTTTCTAAGTGAACATCTCGACGAATTATGACGCAGGTTCGAGGTCAATATACCACGGCTGCACCTGCGTGTTGAAAATCCCCTGCTGCACAGCCGGGTGATTCTTCACGACGGCCTGCACCGCTTCGGGATTCTCGGCTTTCACCACCAGCATCCCACAGGCGGGATCCATGTACGCGCCCGCTAAGACCAGCACCCCTTCATCACGCAGACGTTCCATATAGGAGATTTGTGATAAAAACGGCAGCGGCTCCACACTGCCATCTATCTGAGCAGGACCGGGTGTGTAGATAATGGCGAAATACTGTTTCATGATGTTCCTGTCAATCCTTCTGATTGTGATGCAAACATTTGTTCTAAACCATTATAGAACAAAAGAGCGACGTGTCAAGCGAGTGGGCGCTGCGGGGAAATAAAAAACGGGCTGCCCGTGCGGACAACCCGTGTTGATGCGTGTTGATGATTGGACTAGAAGCCCAGACCACCCAGACCTTCAAAGTCTTCGGGGTCGATAATCTGTGCGCCTTCGGGGGCGGTGACAGAGACTGCGCCGTTGATATTTTCAAAGCCAACATTGATGGACATAGCGAACGTAATCGGCGGCATTTGGGGCGCACCGGCGTTACCACCAGCGCCAGCGCCCGCAGCGCCAAACAGCGCCGACATATCGAGGTCGCCCGTCAGGGTGATGTTGATGCCGTGAATGTAACCATCATCTGCGCCGATGTACTCGGTCACATTGATGACCAGATTCGCGCCTTGCAGCAGCGGCCCCATCATCGCGCCCATTTGCGCCATTGAGGGGTCATCGCTGCCCATCATCGACATCAGTGCGGTGATGGTCTGCTGGAAGTTGGGCGATTGGAAGATGGGGCCAAAGTCCATTGACAGGGTGAAGACATACACGGTCTGACCCATGCGGTCTTCGTCTGGCCCACGAGTCAGGCTGACGACATCTTCGACTGCCACATCGGTAATACCGAGTCCGGTCAGCATTTCGGTGAAGACTGCCGGGTCGAAACCTTCAGCCGCAGCGCCACCCAGCATGGTCGGGTCAATCGGCATCGCGCCGGAGGCTACAGCCGCTTCCAATTCAAAGCCAACCCATTGACCGGATTCCGGGTCTTGCATATAGAAAAAGCCATCGACAATGCGGAAGTTGAAGTCACCGCCTTCGGTGGTTGTGCCATCGCTGAAGCTGCTCGACGTTTGCATATCGAGGCTCAGGCCAGCCGTGGGGTCTGTCGCAGCCACGTCATAACTGAACGCACCACTGCCAGATGATGTGATCGTGATACTATCTGAACCGGGAACAAGCATCGCCAGTCCACCGACATTCAGGCTGAAGTCATACGTCATGTTGGCAGATGTGAACATCATGCCCATCGACGATGCTTCGGTATAAATGGCACAATCGGCCTCATTCAATCCCAAACAGTTATCTTGAGCGCCCGCCGCCGGGACAAGAGCCAAAATAAACAATACAACCAGCAAAAAGCTCGTCAAACGCAATTTCATGTTCGCATTTTCTCCTTGATTGGAAAACGAAAAGTGCAGATATACACTAATACCTATACGTCATTATAGGGGTTGCTGTTGCAGGGTCAACTGGTTTTTATGAGATTTATATACTCAGCACACATATTCACTACCCGGTCAGCAGCGCAGCGGCGCGCGCGACCAGATACTCGGCGACGTGGGCTTTGCTCATCAAATCGAGTTGTTCTTGCCCGCCCTTTACATCCAGTACCACCACCCGATTGGTATCGGCAGCGAATCCGGCATCGGTGGCGGTGATGTCGTTAGCGGCGATGAGGTCAAGCCCTTTACGCTGGAGTTTACCTGTCGCATATTCAACCAGATTCTGGCTTTCGGCGGCGAAGCCCACAGCCACTCTGGGTCTGCCGTGTTCCCTTTTATAGGCTTTCACATCCACCAGAATGTCGGGCGTGCGGGTCAGATTCAGTGTCAAACCATCGTCGCTATCGGTCTTTTTCTTGATTTTCTGGTCAGCGACTGTCGCGGGACGATAATCCGCCACTGCCGCCGCCATCAACAGCGCATCGGCATCGTTGAGGTTGGCAAGCACGGCGTCGCGCATCGCCAGCGCCGAATCGACTTTGACCATCGTCGCGCCAATAGGCACGGGCAGGCTGTCTAGCGTGCTGATGAGCGTCACGCTTGCGCCCGCGTCAATCGCGGCCTGTGCCAGCGCATAGCCCTGTTTGCCGGATGAATGATTGCTGACGAAGCGCACGGGGTCGATGGCCTCGCGCGTGCCGCCTGCGGTCACCACGACTTTACAGCCCGCCAGCGCGCCCGACTGTCCGAGTACGCGCCGGACGTGACCGAACAGAGTCGGCGTTTCTGGCAGGCGGCCTGTGCCCACCAATCCCGACGCGAAACGGCCTTCTTCGGGTTCGATGAGATATGCGCCACGTTCGACCAGTGTCTTGATATTGGCCTGTGTCGCCGGATGCTCGTACATACCACCGTCCATCGCCGGCGCAATCACCAGCGGGCAGCGCGCCGCCAGCGCGGTCACCGTCAGCAGATTATCCGCCATGCCCTGTGCGAGTTTTGCCAGGGTGTGGGCTGTCGCTGGCGCAATCACCAGCACGTCCGCCCCGTCACCCAATCCCACATGCGCGATATGAGTCGGTAATCCGCTGCTGTCACGCTGCCACATATCCGTATAGACCGCGCGCCCGGTCACCGACTGAAACGTCAGCGGAGTCACGAATCGCTGCGCCGAGTCGGTCATAATCACATCGACCAGCGCCCCGGCTTGCGTCAATTTGCTGGCGAGGTCAACGGCTTTATAGACGGCGATGCTGCCTGTGACGGCGAGTACAATGCGCTGCTCTTGCAAGAGAGTGATTTTATCCATAACGCCTGGTATTCCAGATGTGTCCATTTAGCTGCGATGCGGGCTAGCCCAGTCCACACCGGATGACGATTCAAAACAACCCCTGTGTTCGCTTTCATACAGGGGCATTGTACCGCAGAATACGTGTGTTGGGGAAACTACTTACGGGCGCAGCTCAGGCTGTTGTCTTGTATGAGGAGATAGTCCATTGCCACCTCTAATGATGACACATGCCGGTAACGAACGCCCGCTATCTGCGCCAATATCCCGGCGACAAAGCGCACGATGGCCCGCGGACTGCCATAACTAACCACATAACCCAGCGACGGATGCTGACCAAATTGCAGGGTAGTGTGGAACGTTTCTATTTTCATCGGCGGACGATCAACGCAATCAATATCAATCAGGATATGAACTTTGCGGGCGCGTTCATTCAATAATTCCAGGACTTCTTTGTTGAAGACTTTTACATCCTCGGTGGTCATAATCCCCCACATCCGGGCGTGAACGATCCGTTCGGCTGCATACCATTCTATAATATACCCCATGACTACCCCTCCAGGTATGAGGTTGTTACACAGGTTATATCGCTGCAAACAGCGCAAGATTACAAATTTTTACGATTTTTTAGGTTTTCTATCGAAATCACTGTAGACAGCTATATTTTTGCTTCCTGATAGTCGGGATTTTCGCGCACGAGCAGCGCCGCATGGTTATCTGAACGCGGGTCGGTGATGTGGTCATAGAGGACGCCGCGCGGGATGAATCCATTTTTGACCTGCATCGTCAGCGTGGGGCCGATGATGTCGCCTTTTACGACCCCCTCAATGTAGGCTTCGACGCTGATCTGGTCTTTATGTTTGGCATAACCCGGCAGCATCCCACCCGCGATTTCGCCGCGCAGATTCAGGCGTTTGACCAGCGCCTTGCGCGCGTTATAGAGCTTGCTGCCGACGCCGCGCCGTCGATATTCGGGATGGACGCTGACATCCGCGCCATAGAGCCAATCGCCATGGGGGTCATGTTTGGTCAGCCAACCGTCAGCAATGGCATCTAAGAACGTGTGCTGAATATCGTCAAAATCAAAGGTGGTGCGAAAGGTGCTGGTCGCGCCGACGACTGTGCCGTCCTCTAAAATGGCGGTGAACTGCCCATCGGGAAAAATTTCGATATGCTTGCGATATTTCGCCGCTGTGAACAGTTCGTCGTCGGTCAATGTGGGGAAGACGATATGCTGCATGGCGGCTAACTGTTCAACGTGTTCCTCCTGCGTGTTGACGATGATAATCTCACTCATGCGATGCCTCCTATAAACACCGTCTTGAGTTCCATATAATCTTCTAAACC
>CAZTLI010000480.1:0-4223 GCA_964614375.1 uncultured Anaerolineaceae bacterium | reverse complement strand
ACTGGTGAACATGCCTTCGGCGTCATCATCCACATAGCCAATGGCTTCATCTATCAAATCATAATATTCATCTTCATCCAGCGAGTCGATATAAGCATTGTAGGCGTCGATGTCGTCATAGCCCAGATAATCCATCAACAAACGGTCAATTTCATCATCAGACAGGTCATCCGGCGACACGCCCTCACCTTCGCCCGCGCCGAATACTTCGTCAATCAGGTCGAAGTATGCGTCATCGTCCAACGAATCGAGATAATCATAGAACTCGTCCACATCGTCATAGCCCAGATAATCCATCATGATGCGCTCAAATTCATCGTCAGACAGCGCATCCACATCGACAGCACCATCACCGCCACCCGTGCCATAGTCGTTGTCGAAAATGCCAATGCTGTAGTCATAAATCAACGCCGGCAGGGTGGGGATGGCGCTGGTATCGTAGAGCATATCGAACACTTCTGTGACCATATCATCGCCCGTGTATTCAAAGGGTTCGTCTGTTTCTTCATCTGTGATGAGCGCCGGGCTGGCATTCAAGGCGTCAACGGTTTGATAAAAGACCGTTTCGAGGTTGGGATAAGCCGCGTTACAGGCCGCATCAGCCGCGCAGTTATCGAACAACACGCGGAAGGCCCGATACGCATTGACCGCTTCTTCATCATAGGCATTGACGTGGGGCGGATACACCGCGTCGATAATCACACTGCGAATGCGTTCGGGACGCTCGCGGATGATGGTCAGCGCGAGACGTGTGCCATACGACACGCCAAACAGGTTGGCCTGCGGAATATCCAGCGCCACCAGCAAATCCGCCACATCATGGGCGTTTTCATAGGAATTATACGCCGCGAGGTTGATTCCGTTGCCGATGAGCGATGCGCGACAGGCGACAGGCGGTTCAACTTCCCCCGTATCATCGAGTTCATCACAATTGAGCGCGGGCAGCGAATACCCCGTCCCCCGCTGGTCGATGAGGATGAGGTCGCGCGTCGCCCGCAGCGCAGACCGATACCAGTAGTCTACCGCCGCGATTGCGCTGCCGCCGGGGCCACCTTCGAGATAGATTATCGGGTCGGCAGGTGGATTGGGACTGGTGCTGTACAGAATCACCACCGCTAGCTGAATATTGCCTGTTGCTGGCCCGGTACGGACTTCGGGCACGGTCAACCAACCACAGTCCAGCGTATCGCCCTCAACCTCGCCCGAACTTTCGGCGATGTAAAACCAGCACGTTGTATATTCAAATGAAGGGACATTGCCCTGTGCCGCCGCGAAGTGACCGCCCAGGCTTAACAAACAGGCCAACAACAACGCCAATTTGATCCGGTGCATTTTTCCTCCCGCATGTGTTGTAAGATATTTCTAATGGAAAACCCAGCTTCAGTATAAATCCATCTATCTATCGGCGCACGTTACGTCTTACAGCGGCCTGTTAGACGAGACGGGTATTTTGGGCTTATTGATAACAGTGTTTAATTGCTGGATTTAATCCGTTATTATGATGGCGTTGCAACCAGGTAACGACAAACTTAATTACATAAGGAGAGTGCCAATGTCTCAGTTGATGTTTCGTAGGATAGGGTTATTTTTTGTAGCGCTCTTGACAGTGCTGGCTTTGATTGTGCCCGGTCTCGCACAAGACAACGTGGTGGTGGATGGCTTGCTCAATCCGCGCGGCATTACGTTTGATAGTGCAGGTAATCTATATGTGATTCAAGCGGGCAATGCGGGCAATTTGCGTGCTCGGGGGCCGTTTGGCGAAACCGACGCTGGTGGCAGTGGATCGCTCATCCGGGTAGCGCCCGATGGCACAGTAACTCCACTGGTCCAAAATCTCGGCAGCATGGACTTTAACAATTCGCGTGGCGCGCAGTCAGTATTAGTGACCGATGATGCCATCTGGCTGCTGCTTGGCGAAAATCCGCTGAGCTTCTCCTTTAGCAACGCGCTGGTCGAGCTTGACCCGCAAACCATGCGCGTCCGCACCTATATCGACCTGTATACATCCGAAGCCGAACAAAATCCCGACGATGACATCATTTCATCTAATCCAACCGATTTCGCCCTCGCGCCCGATGGCACCATTTATATCGCCAATGCCGGTTGCAACTGCCTGCAAGCATGGTCGCGCGGTGAGGGTGTGTCGATTTTCGCGTCGTGGGGCATGGATGATAACCCCGTGCCGACGACTGTCGCTGTTGACGCGGCGGGCGATGTCTATGTCGGCTTTTTGACGGGCTTCCCCTTCCCACAGGGTCAATCGCGCATCGAACGCTGGAGCGGTGGTGAACTGGCACAGACCTATCCCGGTTTGACGGCGGTAGTGGATATATTGCTGCTGGATGATGGCACGATTTACGCGACGGAATTTGGTGTTTTCACTCAGGAAGGCGCATGGGCACCGGGTCGTATCGTGCAGGTTACAACCGATGGCATTACGCCCATTATGGAAGATTTGCCGTTTGCATGGGGACTGGCGATGAATCCCGATGGTGAATTGTTTGTCAGTGTTGGCGCTGCCAGTGGTGACGGCGGTGCAGTGCTGCGCGTGCCGATGGGCGGCTAAGTTTTTGCCGATGGATTGCGCCGGGCAGTGGGATTAGCCCGATACACATGGACGCCCGGTACGAATGTTCATGAACCCGCTGCCCGCCATCCATATCCAAATACCGATTATCTAAAACCAAGACTTACAGGAGCAATTCATGACCCAGAACGAGACCGGAAACCCTGCGCGTAGATTGCTGCTCTATGCCGCCGTTGCTGTTGGGGTGGTTGCGATACTGGCGCTGGCCTTTCTGTGGATTACGGGTGGAACGGGCGAGGCGACAGAAGCCTTAAACGCGCCCACGCTCGAACCCGAAGAGACCGGAGTGACCTTCGCCATTGTTTCCAGCGACTCCGAAGTCCGCTTTGTGATTGAAGAAGAACTCGGCGGTTCGCCCAATACGGTTGTTGGCGTGACCAATGAAGTCGGCGGTGAAATCCGTGTGAATTTTGAGACTCCCGCCGCATCGGAAGTCGGTGTGATACGGATTAACGTTCGCACGCTGACTACCGATGACGAGTTCCGCAATCGCGCGATTCGCGGGCAAATTTTGCAATCGGCACAGGAACAATTCCAGTTCGCCCAATTCGCACCCACATCGCTCATCGGCCTGCCCGAATCCATCACGATGGGCGCGGCATTTAGCTTCCAGATTGTGGGTGATTTGACCGTGCGTGACATCACCAACAGCGTGACGTTTGATGTGACCGTTACGCCTGTGTCTGAAACACGGATTGAAGGCAGCGCGACGACCATCGTCACGCGCGAAGCCTATGGCTTGATGATTCCCACAGTGCCGGGTGTGGCTAATGTTGCCGATGAGGTCGAACTCAGTATCGACTTTGTGGCAGTCCCGGCGGACGCCGTACCCACTGATGGTACGGACGAGGCCGCGGCGGATGATGAATCCGGCGAGGCCGACACCGATGTGCAAACCAACGACGCGGGTGAAGAGCCTGCGCCTGCGGTTACCGAAGAGACAGGCAGCTAGTTCTGCCTATCCTCCCCCCAAAGGCTCGGTGTTCCCCCCCTACACCGGGCCTCTTTTTTTTAGTGGCACTATGCCAACCGGTTTGATTGGCGCTTTGGAACAGTCCCCACACCAGCTATGCTCAATAGGCCATCACTTTTCACACCAACCAACCCACATCAACGTGGCGGTCACGCGGATTGTCCAGACGCGACATCCGCGTTTTTGGCTTTATATCGTCATCTCAAATCGCATCCTTAACCGTCTGGCTTGCCTGACGGTCGCCCAACGCTGCGCCCTGCTACCGTTGACTCACCTATCCTCCATGCTATAATCGCGCCCGTAACAGGGCGATTTTTCATGCCCACAAATCATTATTCACGGAGAACATTATGCCACGACGAGGGCTTATTTTTCTGGTATGCCTGCTGGTGCTGTCTTTTGGCAGCATCATGCCCGCTGCCGCACAAACCAACCTGTTGACCGACCCCGGTATGGAAGGGGCGTATTCTGGACGGGAAGGTCGGGGAGACTTCAACATCCCCAACGCCTGGTCAGCGTGGTATACCAATTCGCCCAGAACCGAAGCCTGGATGAATGTCGATCCAATCGCGTTCCCGCATACCGCGGGCTTCAAACGCGAAGGCGCGCAATCGCTGCATATCAATCGCGGCGGCGGCACATTCACCGCAGCCGTGTATCAGG
>CAZTLI010000479.1:0-4231 GCA_964614375.1 uncultured Anaerolineaceae bacterium | reverse complement strand
CGCTGCAATTTGTCGCGCAGTTCGTGTGTGCGTTCGCGTTCGTCATGGTGATAGATGAGCAGTACCGTCATCAACTAATCTCTGTTTTTGCGCCACCAATCGCGGAAGGATTCGCTGGCTAACGGCGGCAAATCGCGCTTGTCTGTCCAGCCATTGAGCGGCGGCGGCAGCTGCGTCACATGGTCAGTGCCCGATTGTGCGGCGATGGCTTTGGTCGCGGCGGCGGCGGCCTTGCCACTGGCTTGATACAGCAGCGGATTGCTGAAGCTGTAACCATAGCCGCGCATCCCCATTTTCCAGATGGCGTCCTGTTTGCCCTCTAAATCGCGCCGCAGTTTGATGAGCATATCGGGGATATTGATGTCTACCGGGCAAACCTGTTTACACGCGCCGCACAGACTGCTGGCGAAGGGTAGAATCGACGCATTCTCTTTGCCTTTGAGCACCGGCGTCACAATTGACCCGATGGGGCCAGAATAAACCGACCCGTAACTGTGCCCACCCACACTCTGATACACCGGGCAGATGTTCAGGCACGCGCCGCAGCGCAGACAGGCCATCGCTTCGGCATATTCACTGCTATAGAGATTTGTCCGTCCGTTATCGACCAGAATCAGATAAAATTCCTGGGGGCCGTCGGGTTCGCCCTCACGGGCGGCGGCTGTGGTCATATTGGTATAAATCGAGAGGATTTGCCCCGTGCCGCTGCGGGTGAGCAACTGCACCAGCGTGGCGAAGTCTTCCCACGTCGGCACGACTTTCTCTATCCCCACGACGGCGATATACACCGGCGGCAGACCCGTCGATAGGCGTCCGTTGCCCTCATTGGTGACGACGACCACCGTGCCCGTTTCGGCAATCAGGAAGTTACCCCCACTCATCCCAAAATCGGCATTCAGAAACTTATCGCGCAGATACTCGCGGGCATAGGCCGTGATTTCGCGCGCCATTTGCATCCCATCGCGGTCATCCGGTGGTGGCATATCCAGACGTTCCACGAATACATCGCGCACCATCTCTTTGGTCTTGTGCATCACGGGCATGACGATGTGACTGGGATGATCCTCGTCTATCTGGACGATGAACTCGCCTAAATCGGTCTCGACCATTTCAATGCCAGCGGCTTCCAGCGCGGGCAGCAGTTCGATTTCTTCAGTCACCATGCTTTTGCTTTTGACGCCGCGCTTGAGATTGTGTTTTTCGCAAATGTCGAGGATATGGCGGTTGGTTTCCGCGCCATCAACTGCCCACAGCACATGCCCGCCATTGGCGATGATATTGGCTTCAAGTTGTTCGAGCATTTCCGGCAAATCGTGCAAAGCGCGTAATTTTGCCCCGCGCCCTTGCTGTCGTGCGCCCTGTGCATCGGGTAATTCCGCCATGGCCTCGCGCCGCCGCACCTCGACATTGCCCGTGGCGCGTTTAATCGCCGTTTGCAATTGGATGTCCTCTAACGCGATGACCGCCGCATGTTCAAAATCGTTGGGTTGGCTGTGCATAGTGTGGATGTCCTTTTGTAGACGACTCAGCGCGATTCGCTCGCACTGCCCTGATGGATTTACGTGTTACGCACTTGAAAACAATTCCTGCTTAGACAAGGGGGTTATTGTCTTTAAGAAAATAATACGGGTTAACTTTGCCTCTTAACCCCTCCCCGAATTTAAGGAAGGGACTTTTCTGTCGCGACAGGTGGACAGTAGTGACCCGCAAGACCTCCCCAGTATACGGGGGAGGTGGCACGCGCAGCGTGACGGAGGGGGTTTAAAAAGCAGATATGATCTCTGTATTTAATTCTTAAACTGCATAACCCCTTGCCAGACCACACAACTGCGTAAGGTCTATGCTTATTGATTGTAATCGCTCTGTACGAAATTGCCAAAATCTTATGGCTCTGTAATGTCGTTTAAGGTTATGCTGAATACGGGTACACACATTGCAGACTCACAGCGGAGATAACCCCTATGCCTGTTACCGTTGCGCGTATTGAAGACGCCCCCGTGATGCTCATCGCCAGAATGAGCGGGACAATCACCCCCAACGATTTTGAGGATATGAATCAGCAAACCGACGATTTGATAATGTTGGCTGGCACGCCTATCTTTCGCATTTTTGATGTGCGCCGCGTCACCGTGAACGTGAACAACATGCTCACGACCTTCAAAGCGATTCAATCCAGCGCAGGCGACGACCCGCGCATTCACCCGGTTATCCTGGGCAACAGCCAGTGGACGCGCCTGATTCGCGAAATCCTCAAAGGGGATCGCCGTCCCCAGTTGCCCGTGCCACTCTTTGCCACGATGGAACAGGCGCTCGACTACATCGACCGTTGTCTGGAACGCGAACCTATCGGGTAATCGTAGGACAACCGTTTGCAAACCGTTAGGCAATCCCTCTTTTCTGTCATAGAATTTGTCATACAATGGACACCGATCAGAAAGGGGTGTATTGTGCGTCGGTTGATTATGCTTTTCCTCATGAGTATCGGATTGCTTGCGTCGGTACAGGCGCAGGACATCCAATCAGTAGTTTTGCCTTCTCTGTCACCCTTAGAGGCCCGTTCTGCCCAACAAATCACCATATTGGGGCAAGTGCCGAATGTGCGCGATGCGACCTTTATCAACAATACGGCAGACCTGCTGATTGTGACGACGACCCTTGCCGGACGTGGTACGATCCTGCGACTCAATACCATCAATGGCGATGCCACGACCATCTATACACAACCCCAACCCCTCTATAGCATTGTGTATAATCCCATGACGGCGGTCATTTATGCGGGCGGGGTCGATTTTGATGGCGTGGGGCTGCTGGTCGAAGGCGGCGCGGATGGCGGCCCTTTCCGCACCGTCCGCACGCGCGACAGAGCGCCGATTACACGGCTGTCCTATGACTTAGAGGGTTTTTTGATGGTCGCCGTCAGTGATAAGGCCCGTCTTTACAGTGCGACACAGGTCTATGCCACGCTGAATGATATGGGCGAAACGCTGGCATTCGGTTTTGGGCCAAATGGCATCAGCGCCTATAGCACCCGCGCGGATGATGACGATGGCACAATCCAGGCGGTTCTCTATAACACGCAATCCGATTCGCGAGTGCCGCTGCCGGATGCGGGCGATGTGACGGCGCTGGCATTTCTGCCACAAGTGACATTTTTCAATTTTCACGAACCACGCACACTGTTCACGACCGGCGCTGTGGATGGCACGATTCGGTTGTGGGATTTGGCCTTGCTCGACGTGGTGCAAACCCTGCCGTCCAGCAATCCTACGCCAGTTACCACGATGGCCTTTCGTGACGATGGCTATTTGCTGGCAGTGGCACATGCAGACGGCACAATCTCCATCTGGGAAGTAGATCGGGAAAATCGGCTGCTCTATGACGAACCTGTCGCTGTGCTCCATCAACCTGTGCCGGCGACGAGCCTGCAATTTGATAGTGGGCACAATCTCCTGCTGTCGATGGGGATTGATGGGGTGGCGCGGTTGTGGGGTGTGCGGCGTCCGCCACCGCCAGACGATGGTGAACGCGCGGGACAGGTCTATCTATCGGATGACGAATTGCTGCGTTTTGTCTATCCTGATGATTGGGCGCTCTTTGACGATGGCGGCGAAATCATCGTGGCAAATCGGCAGGCGGTGATTGACGACTATTATAATACTGTGGATAATCCCGATGGTGCGGTGCTCATTGTGACGCGAACGAATGTCCGTAACTATTTCGACATTGACGAATTGGAATCCATCGGATTTACGCCGCATCCGACAGTGGTGCTCAATCGCATCGTGGACGAACTGCTAGAGGAAAATCCAGCCAGCGCGACAACGGCTGTGACGGGCTATCGTCTGAATGGGCGGCGCGCGGCGTCGGTGCGTGTCGCCGATGAACAGTTCACTCTTGAAATCACATTTATTGACATTGATTTTGGCGACTATCTCTCGGTGATTGCGTTCGGTCAGCAGCTTGATGATTATCGTTCCACATTTCTCGGCATACTCGATAGCATCACATACACGCGCCCGCAGCCCGAACCAGAAGAAACCGAAGATGGTTCATAGCAGCGATTAAAGGAACAGAAAAGCCCTGTTGATTGGTGGTCAGCAGGGCTTCTTGTTTGCGCGTGCGAAGGGTTAGCCAGCCGTATCCACAAACAAATCCCGATTGTTCAACGGTTGCACGGGCCGCGCGTTGAGTTCAAAAATCGCGCCGAATGCCTCGACCTGTTCGAGCGACA
>CAZTLI010000478.1:2070-4235 GCA_964614375.1 uncultured Anaerolineaceae bacterium | reverse complement strand
GATTGCCCCCGCGCAGATTTGCCCCTTGAAAGTTGCCCATGAACAGGTCGGTATCTTGCAGATTCGCGCCGACCAATTTTATGCCGTTCAATGTCCCATCATAGAGCCACTCATGCTGCCGGAAGACCTCAATCGCTTCCTGCGTGCGGGCATTCTCTAAACTGGCGATTTCGGTGAGTAAATGTTGTTTATAGTCATGTTCTGAATGATGTTCGATCAGAATACTATAGGCGTCATCCAACGATTCCACCACTTGCACAGGCTGGGCATCGCCATAAAAACGGTTGAAGACCGACAAAATCATCTTCGGGAAAGCGCGGTTGGCGATAACAATCAGCGCCGTCACTGTTGGCGGCAGTGCCTGAAGCGCGCGGTCAAAGTGGGGAAAGGGCGTAGAGCGCGGCATCCCCCGGCACGCTGTCGTGTCTATAATGATGTAGGTTTCGTGCGACACCTGTTGTAACAGAGCGATGGTGTCGTGGGTAGCCGCATGAAGCTCGTCCCAGTTCCATCTGCCTTCGAGATTGCAGCGAAGTATTGTTTGATTGCCATCTTCCCAACCGATATGGATAGGCATAACATCCTCAATGTAGGTCATCTGTGTTTCTCTACTATACACATGAATCGCCACTTATGGATAGCGAGACCTCATGATTTTCGTAAATAATGACTCCATTAATTAAATAATAATTAACGCGCAATTTTCAATCAATTGACTATCGTCATTGTGGTGGGCAAATTTCCACCAACACCCGAATCTAAAAAACCACTCGTGCTGAGTAGCGCAATGACGATGAGGACGTTACAGCCAATTATACCTGTCAGGAGTTTGTTTGTTGGGGGCTGCCGGACAATCTGGTGCAACGCCTATCGTGATGATTCTATGCTGGCGACCAGATTATTTGGCATCCGACAGTCATTCATAGGCCGGGTTAGGCCAGTAGATTAACATGCCTGCGTTCCCGGCGTCGGGTTCATCCGGTAGATAATTCTCGACAAGACCATGCGCGCGAAAGCCGCGATTCATCTGCATCGTGACCGTTGGGTCTTTGATTTCGCGGTTTTGTATCCGCCACGCATATTCGCGGATTGACATTTGATTTCTATAACGATGATAGCCCATCAACATGCCAACAGCATACCAGCCGCGCAGATGTAAATCGCGCACGAGGTCAAAGCGGGCATTATACAACGCCGTACCAATCCCCATTTTCCGATAGTCCGGGCGCACAGTCATTTCGACGCCATACAGCCATCGTCCATCGGGATCATGATTACGGATGTAAATATCGCCGATCTGCTCCATCCATTTTAAGGGTGGCTCATACGGCGGGCGACTGGTTCGCATCGTCATCGCGACGCCCACAACCAGATCGCCATCCAATGCGACAAATTGGCCTTCGGGGAAACGACTGATATTGCTGTCGATTCCGCCATAGCCAATGCAGTACCGGCAGTCTTGATGCAGCGGTACGCCATAGGCGAGACGCACAGTGTCATAGACACCGTGACTATGTTTTCGCCGCGCATTGGTAATGGTGATGCCATTGGGTAAAACGTACTCGTCCATATAGTGAATCCTGTTAAACATACAGATGTCTAAAATATAGCACACTATTGGCGTTCTGAGGCGTCTGAGTTAACACACACACGCGGGCATTTGCAGTGGAAAACGTGGATGGGTGACTGTACGACGGCTTCGATTTTTTTAGAACCTAAGAAATATGAAAAAAACGTGAAAAATGGCGTAATCTTAATCCTTCGCAATTTTTAGGATTTAGAATGAATATATATCATCTTGCAAATTCATTGAGCGTTAATCAACAAGGTATCCATCATGCACACATCACAACACAACAACAAACAAACAGGTCAGGGATTAGCGGAATACGCGCTTATCCTGTCGTTGGTCGCCGTCGCATCTATCGCAATTTTGATGATTATGGGGCCAACGGTGGGTAACATTTTCTCGAATATCGTTTGCACAATTGAATCGGGCACAAACTGCGGCGGAACGGCAGTCGCACACAATTATTCGCCAGATGTAGGCGGTGATAGCTCCGGTGGTGACAGTTCAGGTGGAGATAGCTCCGGTGGCGACAGTTCCGGGGGCGACACTTCAGGTGGCAGCAGTTCGGGTGGCGACACTTCAGGTGGCAGCAGTT
>CAZTLI010000478.1:0-1970 GCA_964614375.1 uncultured Anaerolineaceae bacterium | reverse complement strand
GGTGGCGACACTTCAGGTGGCAGCAGTTCCGGTGGCGACACTTCAGGTGGCAGCAGTTCCGGTGGCGACACTGGCCCACAAAGCATCAGCTATGGCGCTACACAGAACGACAGTCTTCAGACAGGTGGATATGACCAGTGGACATTCTCCGCTAATGGGGGTGATCAAGTCACGATTGCGATGAACAGCAATGACCTCGACACCTATCTGGAATTGTATAATGCCAATGGCACCCGGATTGCATATGATGACGATGGGGGTCCCGGCTACAATTCGCTCATCAGCGACTTCTCCATTCCCGCAACAGGCACATACACCATCTATGCCCGCAGTTATCAGGATCGCGGCAGCGGCGCCTATTCCCTCTCGCTGTCGGCATTGGTGGTGTCGGGGTCAATGACCTACGGACAGACGGTGAATGACAGCATCCCCGTCGGCGGGACAGACATTTGGACATTCACCACAACAGGGCGTGATCGTGTGACCATTAACATGACCAGCAGCAGCTTCGATACCTATCTGGAATTGTATGATGCCAGTGGTAATCGCCTCACCTCCGATGATGATGGCGGTTCGGGGACAAACTCGCGCATCAACCGCTACCGTGTGCCGAGCGCCGGAACATATTTCATCCGCGCACGCAGTTACAATAATCAAGGCGGCGGAAGCTACACGCTTACACTCAGCAACTAGACCCGCCGCGCCATACAAGCGCACTGTCAAGGGCATGGATACCTAATCCATGTCCTTTTTAATTGGGCAGTCAGTTTATTGCAGAAATGCCCCACGCGATTTAATATTAGCAACCACACACGCAAATCAAAAATTGTACGCGCTTACAAAAATGAGATTTTTTGGCCTATGACTGTTCTTCAAACAACCTTCCGCCGTTGGGGTGGTGGATTTTTACTGTCACTCCCGGCAATTTTCTGGCTCTTCTTCTTTTTCCTCATGCCACTGGTTATTGTCTTCGTCGTCAGTTTTCTATCACGCGGGCAAGGGGGCGTCGGGCACCTACCGCTGACATTGGAACACTATGATCGGGTATTCGGTGTATTTTCGTCGGTGTTGTGGCGTTCGTTATGGATTGCCTTTCTTTCGACAGTCATCTGCTTCATCGTGGGGTATCCGCTGGCGTTTTTCATCAGCACCCGGCAAAGCGCGCGGATGCGAAATTTCACGCTGTTCATGGTGATTTTGCCCTTCTGGACGAACTTCCTGATTCGGACGTATGCCTGGCGCGTTTTATTGGGCACACGCGGCACCATTAACGAAGCGCTGATTAACGCCGGTATCATTTCCGAGCCGCTGCAACTGCTCAACACCGAATTTGCCGTCCTCTTAGGGCTGATTTATGGCTTTTTGCCATTCATGGTACTGCCCATCTATGCGTCGATTGAACGCTTTGACTTCAAGCTGGTCGATGCCGCCCACGATTTAGGCGCAAACGATTTGAAAGCCTTTTTGCGCGTGGTCTTCCCCTTAACCTTGCCCGGTGTCTTCGCGGGGTGTGCGCTGGTGTTCATCCCGGCAGTTGGCTCGTATGTCACGCCTGATCTGTTGGGTGGGACGCGCGGCGTGATGATTGGCAACCTGATTCAACGGCAGTTTGGCGGTACGGGGAATATGCCGTTGGGGTCGGCGATGTCGATTGTGTTGATGGCTGTGGTGATGCTGGCGCTGCTCGTGTATGTGCGTTTGGGCAGCGATTCCAGCCAGGGCGAGGGATTAACACGCGGCGCGATTTTCCGCATCGTCATTATGCTCGTTCGCATCGGGTTGGGGCTGGTGGTCATCGGTAATGCGCCATCGGCAGTGTTCACAATTGCGGGACTCATCGCGGTGGTGTCTGGTGGGATAGGCTTAATCAGACCGGGCGCGCTGGAATTGAGCCAGTTGTTGTCGTTGGGCACAGGTCTCTTGATATGGGTTGGCGTGTTACTCGCCCCGACGGGCGTTCGCGCTGTTGG
>CAZTLI010000477.1:0-4242 GCA_964614375.1 uncultured Anaerolineaceae bacterium | reverse complement strand
GGACGCCGACAGCGCAGATGGTCGAAATCTATGACACCGTGCTGGCTGCCAATCGCGCCGCGATAGCCGCCGCCGCGCCGGGTGTGCCCTGTGGCGATGTAGACCGCGCCGCGCGAGATGTGATTGAAGACGCGGGGTATGGTGAATATTTCATCCATCGCACCGGACACGGACTCGGACTCGAAGTCCATGAACTGCCGCAAATCGCCGCTGATGTCGATGCGCCACTTGAACCGGGCATGATATTCACGGTTGAACCGGGCATCTACATCCCGGACATTGGCGGCGTCCGCATCGAAGACAATGTGCTCGTGACCGACGACGGCGTAGACGTGCTCACGTCCTACCCGCGCGAATTGATTGTGGGTCGCAGATAGGTCAAAAACGCTTTTATCGCTTTAGCTGTGGATTGTTGGCCGCTACTCATAGCGAGCGTCGGCAGTTGCCTACTGTTTGTTGATAAAGCGGGCGATGGTATTGAGGAAGGCTTCGCGCGTGATCGGTTTGGGGATGATGTCGCTGCATCCACTGGCAAAGTAGGTCTCGATGTCTGCTGAATGGGTGTGGGCGGTCAGCGCGAGGACGGGGATGTGTTCCAGTTCCGGGATGGTTTTTATGTGACTGGTCACGGTTGCACCATCCACACGCGGCAGACGAATATCCATGAGAATCAAATCAGGAATCTCACGGGTGGCGATTTCCAACCCTTCGATCCCATCAGTGGCTTCGAGCATTTCGTAGCCTGCGTGCGACAGCAAAACGCGCACGAGGCGCAAATTCAGTGGATCATCTTCAATATACAGTATCTTACTGGGCATCGCGGCGCCTGTCTATCAAATATTGAAGCGATTACCAAAGCAGTATTTGACCTGTCTCTAGTTCATTTCTGCATGTGGCGCGCGTATTATGCCCGATTATCGCCTTCTCTTCAACTATACGCCGGACGATTGGGTTGGGCTGCATCCCGAACGTTATCGCTGATGAAATGCGCCAGGGTATTCAGCAGTTCGTTGCGGGTGATCGGTTTGGCGACATAGGCATCACAGCCTGAATCGACATACCGTTCCCGGTCACCGGGCATCGAGTTGGCGGTCACGGCAATCACCGGGATATGGGCGGTGGCAGCGGCTGCTTTCAGCCTGCGGGTGGCGTCCATGCCGTCGATGTCGGGCAAATTGATGTCCATCAAAATGACATCCGGTTGTTGGCGCAGGGCGGTCTCTACACCAGATAAACCGTCCATGGCTTCAATCATCTCATAACCCGCTGACCGCAGTATCTTACGCACCAACCGCATATTGAGTGGATTGTCTTCTATGTATAGGATGGTCTCTCGCATCATGACTCCCAATTAACGCTTGATATATTCTATAACCTATCTTAATTCTTCAGCAAGCCTTGAACAATTAAGGTTTTGAAATTATGCCCATCTGGACTAATTCTGACATATCGGCGGCGGCGTCTTACTGGATAGCAGCGCCTTCCCCGGCTTTTGCCTGTTCAGAAGCCCATTTTGTATCTACTATGCGAACCCATATTGAGCATGACGGAGTGGGATAACGTGAGAAACAGAACCATCAACCCGATTACACAGCCATCTCTGTGGGGATTGGCGCTGGTACTGGCGGTGGCGGCCTTCTTGCGGATGGGCGATGGCGCGCTGGGCACGCACTTTCGTTATGATGAGGGGACGCTGGCGCTGCTGGCGCTGGATATGGTCAACGGCGTGAATCTGCCACTGCTGGGGATTCCATCGTCGGCGGGTGTGCCCAATTCACCGATGACGGTTTATGCGCTGGCGCTGCCCTTCGCCATTTCATCCAGTCCGCTATTTGTCACTTTGTCTATTGCCGTTTGGAATGTGCTCGGTGTTGGCCTGTTGTGGTTCATCGCCCATCGCTATGTGGGCATAGGTGTTGGGCTGGTTGCAGGATTGGTCTATGCCGTCAGTCCCTATGCGGTCTATTACAGCCGCTCTATCTGGGCACAGGACTATCACACAACGTTTATTCTACTGGCGCTGCTGTTGGGATTGCTCGGCTTTTATGAAGGGCGCAGGTGGGCACAGGCGCTGTGTCTGCCCGTGATGCTGGTCGGCATACAGATTCACTTCGCCGCGTGGACGCTGCTGCCGCTCATCTTGATTTTATTGTGGATGGGACGCAAACAGCTTTCATGGCGCGCGATGGCTGTGAGCGTCGCCCTCAGTATTGCCGTGATGCTGCCCTTTGCGCTCGGTATCATGGGGCAATCGACAGGGGCGGCAGGCCGCTTCAGCACGATTCTCAACATCATTCGCGGTGGACTGACATTTCGTGCCGACCCGATCCACCAGATGATTGACCTCACCATCGGCACCGGTTTAGAAACCACAGCGCGCAATCAAGCCGAAATGCTGCTGCACACTGTGCCGCGTCCCGATGTATTGTGGACGCTGTTGGGTGTACTCGCTCTGGCAGGGCTGGCGCTGGTGTGGTTAGCCCGCTGGCGCCGATTCGCGCCGCTTTTGACCGCATGGGCACTCATCACCCCGCTGGTCTTCATCCCGGAGTGGACAGGTTCGGGTGTTTATCACCATTATTTCGTGCCGACTCTGCCTGGATTAGCCCTGTTGACGGCGATAGGGTTCGTCGGTTTGCTGAGGTTGATGCAGGCGCGCGGTCTATCCACACGATGGGTCTATGGTGGCGGCATAGCGGTTCTGGCGGTGATTCTGCTGACGCAAGCGGTGTGGGTGCGCGGCTGGCAGCGCTTCATCGCGACGACCTACGCCTATTCCGAAGCAGACGGTCAAACGACCACGCCCTTAGGCTATCTGATGAATGTGCGCCGCGCGCTGCTGCCCGCTGAAGATGTGATTGTCATTGGCGGCAGCCCGCACGAGAGCAATTCGGCGGTGTGGTCACCCCTGTTGTATGAAAGTGCCGCGTGCGTGCGTGATTTAGTCGTCGATGGTGGCTTTGTCACCGTCCTGCCCGACCATCCATTTTCCGTCTTAATCGCGCCGCATCCACCCGATTTTGTCGTGCCGGACCTGTATCTAAGGGGCGCTTGGCGTGAGATTCCGCTGCGTCCCGGTGAACCACCCTATATCATCCAGCGTTTTGACCGCGCGCCCGAATGGGCAGGCCCCGCTATCACAGCCGTTGAAACGCTGCCCTTCACCAATGGCGTGCAGTGGACCGGTTATGCGCTGGCGGATGGCTGGATGTTCCTGCGCTGGAGTCTGCCAGCGGCGCAAGCATTACCCGATGGGTCGAGTCTCAACTATTTCGGGCATTTTCTGGATGCTGATGGTGAACGCATCGCGCAGCGTGATACCGTGTTCTGGCCCGGTCATTACTGGTGTGCAGGCGATACCTTGATTACGCAGGTCGATGTCTCTGTACCCGAAAACACAGTCACACTGCGCGTCGGTCTGTATGTGATTGATGCCGCGAACACCATTATCAGCGAAAGTCTGGTCGATGCAGATGGGCAGTTACACGGCAATTGGGTTGATGTGCCGCTGCCATAAGGCCATTGGGAGTTGCCCTGAACGGCCTCATTCGTGTTATCATTGCCCCGAATCAACACCGATGGAGTGACTTATGAGCCAGAGCAGCCGTTCCCGCGACATCATCCTCAACAAATTGCGCGCCGCGCGCCGCCCCTTCCCCGATGCGCCGCCAAAACCGCGTGACTATATGCCGGTGACTGGCCTTGACGCCCAATCGCCCGATGACCTGCTGGCGGTCTATCAGAAAGTGGCGAGCGCCGGGTTGATTCAGGTGCATGGCGTCGCAGGCGATGACGCCGCCAACGAAAAAATCGTCAGCCTGATGCAAGAAAAGGGAATCCAGCACGTCCTCGCATGGCATTTCACACAGATTCCGGTCAAAGGTATCAAAGGCGCGCTAAGTGATGCCGGTATCAAAGTCACACAGCCCGATTTGCAGGATGAATTTCGCATGGAGACTCTGGAAGACATCCGCGAGGCCGAAGGTGGCTTAACGGGTGTCGATGCCATCGCCGCGACAACGGCAACGCTGATCGTCAGCACGGGCAAAGGGCGCGGACGCATCCCGACGGTACTGCCCAAAATCCACATCGCCGTCGCCACGCTCGATCAACTGGTCGGGCGCATCGAAGATTGGGTCGCGAGTCAGCGCGCGAAGAATCTGGAAACCATTCGCGCCAGCGCCAACATCGCCTTTATCTCTGGCCCCAGCATGACGGGCGACATCGAAATGCTGAAGGTGC
>CAZTLI010000476.1:0-4248 GCA_964614375.1 uncultured Anaerolineaceae bacterium | reverse complement strand
AAGCCTGTGGCGAGTATCGCTTCATTTGCGATGTTGATTTGTCGATGCCGATTGAGGAAGTGATTAAATTTCTGCCGCCTATCGCCAATGGGTATGACCTCAACATTGGCACGCGCGAAGGCGAAGGCGCAGAACGTATTGATGAGCCAGAATATCGCCATTTGATGGGACGCATTAACAATTGGATTATCAAGCTGGCGGCGATGCGCGATTTTGAAGATACACAATGCGGTTTTAAAATGTTCACGCGAGAAGCCGCCGAAGACCTGTTCAGTGTGCAGCGGATGAGTGGCATTGGCTTTGATGTCGAACTGTTGTTCGTTGCCCAAAAACGGGGCTATAAAATCCGCGAAGTGCCCATCACATGGTACTTCGACCCCGATTCACGGATGCGACTCGTGCAAGATTCGTTAAAGATGCTGCGCGAAATCTGGCAAATTCGGCAAAACTGGCGGAAGGGATTGTATGCAAAACAAGAAACTGCGTCGTCATAAAACCGCCAGCCTGCGCCATGAAAAGCAGTATTATAGCGAAGGCTATACCCGCATCTTCGGCATCGACGAAGCCGGACGCGGCCCCTGGGCCGGACCAGTCTTCGCCGGGACTGTCTGTTTACCTGTGAGTAATGACCGCCTGCCGATCCTGCTTAAAGGTGTGCGCGATAGCAAAGACATGACTCGCCTCCAGCGCGAAACACTGGTCGAGACGATACAGAAAAATGCCCTCGCATGGGGTGTAGGCAGTGCAGCCGCGCCTGAAATAGACGATTTAGGGATTAATAGAGCCACACGTCTGGCGATGCAGCGTGCGCTGGACGCGGCGCTAAAAATGTCCGGCATTGACAAGCCGGATGCGCTGTTTCTGGATTCGCTGCTGTGGCCTGAAATGGCGCACATCCCGCAGGTCAGCATCGTAGAAGGGGATACACGTTCATTGAGCATTGCAGCGGCGAGTGTGCTGGCGAAAACCGCCCGCGATGCCCTCATGCTCGAATATGACGCGCAGTACCCTGACTATGGTTTTGCCGAACACAAGGGGTATGGCACAGCCAAACACCAAGCCGCGCTCAAGCAATATGGCCCATCGCCTATTCATCGCACCTACTACGAACCCATTCGCCAACTGCTGCAAGACGAGGACGACGAATGAGAGATTATCCTATCAATAGCTTCTATAGCCAAGAAGATGCCGGATACATCGCCAATCTTCCTGACCTCGAACCATGTTCAGCTTTTGGCGAGCCACCCGAAGCGGCATTGAAGCAGGTGCAAAGTGCCACATCATTGTGGATCGCCGCTGCACAGGAAACGGGATTGCCGATTCCAGAACCGAAATATCGTCCCGCAATTTATCAGGCTGCTGGTTAAATTTATTATGCGTTTGGCACTCGTCCATGACTGGTTAAATCAAATAGGTGGCGCGGAAGATGTGCTCGATGCTTTAGTGCCGTTGTATCCCCATAGCCCGCTCTATACCAGCATCTATGCCCGTGACACCATGCCCGCCCACTATCGGCAATGGGATATTCGCACACTCTGGGCAGACAAAATGCCCGGAATCCACACCCATCACCAGCCTTATCTCCCCGTGTATCCGCTGGCGTGGCGTGGATTGGATTTATCGGATTACGATGTGGTGTTATCAAACAAGAGTGGATTCTCACATTGGCTGCGCGCTGGCGACAAGACGCTGCATATCTGCTACTGTCTCGCGCCAACACGTTATGTCTGGCAGTTTGATAGTTATATGGCGCGCGAGGGATTTGGAAAATGGGTCAAGTGGGGATTGCGCCCGCTGATAAATCTGCTCAAACGCTGGGATTTTGCCGCCGCGCAGCGTGTTGACCATTTCATCGCCATATCGAATGAAATACGAGACCGCATTCGCACGTATTACCAGCGCGAGTCGGTGGTGATTTATCCCCCTGTAGATACAACCCGTTTTCAACCTTCTGCGGTAGTCGATGACTATTTTCTTGTGGTTTCACGCCTGATTCCCTATAAACGCATTGACCTTGCAGTACAGGCGGCGACACGCCTCGGACTGCCGTTGAAAGTGAGTGGTAAAGGGCGTGACCTCGAACGTTTGCAGGCGATGGCGGGGCCGAGTGTCGAATTTTTGGGCTATGTGCCGGATGACGATTTGCCTGATTTGATGGCGCGCTGCAAGGCTTTCCTATTTCCCGGTCTGGAAGATTTTGGCATTACCCCCGTCCAAGCGCAGGCGGCGGGTCGTCCTGTGATTGCATTCGGGGGTGGCGGGGCGCTGGATACGGTGATTCCCGGTCAGACCGGCGAACATTTCTATGACATGACCGTCGATAGTCTGGCAGCAGTCATGGCGGACTTTGACGCAGGACAGTATGACCCGCTAACAGTGCGCGATCATGCGCTGCGCTTCGATACAACCGTGTTTCAACGCCAGATCACATCGTATGTCGAACAGGCGTGGGATGCGTTCCAGAATCAGCGCAACTTCGTGTGGCATGACCCGGTTGGCTATCAACAGGTTGAGGTGTAGACGATGGAATTGATGCAGATTGTGCGCGTTTTGCTGCGTCGCTGGTGGCTGATATTGATTCCGGTAGGGGTTGTAGCCGTTTTTGTTGTGCCTGATTTACTGCGTCCGAGTCCGGCGACTTCGGGTGGATATTCAACCACCGTGCGTTATACCGCTGCACAGGAATTAGACGTGCCCGGACGGGATGGGGACTATCAGGACATCTGGTTGGCGTCTGAATTGACGGTCAATGCGCTGACGGAATGGGTGCGAACCACGCGCTTCCGGCAGGAAGTGGCGAATCTCGCTGCGGGACGGGGGGTGGAATTTGACCCGCTGGCATTAGGCATTATTTCAGATAATCAACGCAGCATCGGTGTGCTGATATTGTCAGGGGACGACGCCGACGCATTAGCCATCATTGCGGATGCAGCCATTGAAGTTATGCAAACGCGCGCGCAGGATTATTTCCCGCAGCTTGAGCAGCAGCCCGCCCGCGTGACCCTGCTTGATGAACCGGTGATTACCGCTGTGCCACCCTCGCTGCCCAATCGTTTCGCGCCATTTTTGCGTCTGGGAATCGGGTTGGGTGTTGGATTGGCGCTGGCCTTCCTCGTGGAATATCTGGATCGTACCCTGCGCCGTCGTGAAGAGGTCGAAGCTCTGGGAATGCGTGTCATCGCCACGATTCCGCGTCATAAAGAATGATTGTTCGGCTAGGCCGATGTGCCTATCCACTATTTCAAATGTTTACGATTGATAATTCGCTTGAATACTGTGTAAATGGTGCAGTTCGTGCCCGGCAATGTGGTAGGCCGCTGCCCGCACACTCATCAGATGGTCATTGGCAACGCCCACGCGCAGCAGCGCCGCATCGGGCAGGTGATTGAACAGCGTAATCGTCGCCAATCGCACAGCGCGATACTCCTCAATGATGTCAGCGAGCGAACGTTCATTCGCGCCTGAATAGACCACGTAATCATCCTGATTGAAACCCGGTAGTTCTGTCATGTCATTGCGGGCAAAACGCAGCGCGCGATAGACATAGATGCGCTCGTCATCCACGATATGGCTGAGAATTTCCTTGATTGTCCATTCCCCCTGACCCCAGGGTGTGATGAGTTTTTCTTCTGCCAGCGGACGTATCAGTTCCTCCATCCGCTTGAAATTGTGGTGCATATGCTGCAACACCTGTCCATCATCTGGCAGTAAATCAATGTACATAATTGCATAAGGCGCATATTCGCCTTTTTGGGGTTTGGGGATTGATCGTAGAGTCATCGCTTTGCCTCGTTTCGGATACAGAACCATTCTATCGGGTTCACCTTATGCACTATAGAGCCGGGACTATCCACCGATAGACCATAACCCCTTTGCAGCACAACACGGTATCATTAAAAAGGGAGGGTGTTCCTCTGCCTATTTGCTGACAGTGAGAAAACGACGAAGGACAGACGATGTTGATTAAACACGCGCGACGACTGGTGAAAAGCGGGGCAATTTGGGGTTGGATACTGCTAGCGATCCTATCTGTCTCGGCACAGGGGACGAATTACACGCCCTATACATGGGTGGAAGGTGAACTGGCGCTGGTCTATCCCGCTGAATGGGAAGACCCTGTTGCAACCGCCGTTGATGGCGCCCAAATCCTGCATATGGCACAGGCCTTTGCCGCTGACCCTATCGCCACGCGCCCGCCGGGCATTCCGTTTCTGGTGCTGTCGCTTCATGAGTCGGGTGATGGCTCTC
>CAZTLI010000475.1:0-4248 GCA_964614375.1 uncultured Anaerolineaceae bacterium | reverse complement strand
TCGTCGTCTTCTATATATCCCGGAATACGGCTGCTAGGCCAGATGACATACAACAGTTTGTAGACCTGTTTCCCGGTCATGTTGTCAAAATCATCGCCATGTGTTTCTGCCTTAAAATCGCGCAGGAGGGTGTTAAATCGCTCGTAAAAGTCCTCGGCTTGTTTTTCGGTCACTGCCATACGCAGTTGTGTCACTGCCAGACCGCGATGTTCTGGCCCTTCATCGACTGTATCAATCACGCCGTCGCGAATGCTCTGAAGGATGTCTTGAAGGGTATTTTCAAACAATCCGGTCAGCGTAATGTGAATGCTTTCGCTCATTTGCTCCAGACCTTCCGCCGGGGAAAGCAACCCCTGCTTCAAGCGGAAGGACTTTGCGGCGACTTGATAATGCTTTTCGATAATGCCGGATTTTACGCGCATATCGACAAGTTTAATCAGGTCATGTTTTTCGAGCAGATTGACATGATAGTACAGCTTCGTTGGTGGGATATTGAGTTTGCTGGCGATTTTTTTGACGGTTTGCGGACGCGCCATCTGTTCAAGGATTTGTAGGCGCAGCGGGTCAGCCAGGACTTTCAATGTTTCCAGGTCTTCAACGACCATATCTTCTGCGGGCACAAATTCCACATCGGGTTGTGGTAATGTATCACTCATAAGGTTTGTTTTACCGTGTACGCTTGTTATTTAATGTAACCAACTGGAGATAATGTGAAATTTTACACCACAGGTAACGGGATGTCAAATTCAATTCAAGCATTCAAAAGTGCTTGAACATTGGGAATCAGGGGGTAATCTAAAACGGAACATCATCCACGATGTGGTGTCCAGCAAAGACCAAATCGCTATCCAGATAGAATTTCGCTGTATAGTTATCCATCGGCTTGTCGAAGGTAACGATGAGATCATTACTCGCAGCAAAATGATCATCGCGCCATTCGAGTGTTTGACCACTTGATGTCTCTATGCTTACCCGTGCGGTATAAGGGCCACAATGCACGGTATCTTCACAGCGGTTGAAACGCAAACGCAGTTGATTGCCCAGCAGCGCCGCGCGTTCTACATAAACCCATTTGCGATTGAACAGGTTAAAATCTGTACGCGCGGTGATTTTGTCACGCCACCGCTGCCATACAGCATCGGGTAGTAAAGTATGCAGTGTTTCATACTCCGCCGATGACCGGCACCAGATATACTGCAAGCTCTCTAGCCCTAATTGGTCTGGAATGAGCACCTGTGCCTGCCGGGAAATCATGACCTCATCGCGCTCATCGGGCATGAACCACGAATCATGATAAATCATATCAAAGGGCATGTCACGGAACATGGCGGGCGTTTTGAATGTTTTGCTTATCCGTTCCGGGTCACCTTCGCTAAATCGGGCTTCGGGCATACAGATGATCGCTTCTAAATCGAACAACAGGTAAATCGGAATCGGTTTATAGTCTGTGCCGCGCTGCTGTGTGATGGGGCGGATGCCTTCGGCGCGATATAAATCCGGTGTGCGTGGACGGAAATAGAGGCGCACAAATTTGTCCCAGCGACTGTTGAAATCGCCACCACTCTCATAGGTGGAGGGTAGTTCGTCTGTTTGCAGGATTTTAAGTGTGGATTGTAAATCGGTGAAATGGAATAAGAAATAAGGCCACCAATAACGCGCGCCCAGCCACGACTCATTCCGCAGGTCGGCGATAGTACGACGGAAGGCGGTTGCATTACGCTTTTCAGTCGTGAAACCGCGCCCACGCGCTTTTTTGCCCGGTGCTTTAAAGGGGGATTTGGTGTTGTGTGTCGTCCCTTCTGGCGCGGGACGCCGGAACGCGAGACCGGCAGTGATGTCGCTCAGCAAATCACGGAACATCGCTTCATAGTGTTGGAGGTCGGAAAAATCCAGAAAATTGAGATGTTCCAGATGCAGCGGACGCTCGGCATCGGCTTCTATCAGCAAGGGAATGAGTCGTTTGCCCTTTCGCAATGCCCGCAACTGCTCCGCCCGACACCACTGCGACTCATAAGCTGCGCGACTCATCAACGCCAGCGCGACGTTGCAATGTTCAATCGCGGTTTCAATCTGCTGCGACCAGCTTGCACCACCCGGAATCTCGGATACATCCAGCCAGACACTATAACCCACCGCCAGTAAATCATCACGCAGGCGCAGGGCAATATCGCGTGAGTCGGCGCGACCATAGGAGATGAAGATATTCAGTGTATCTGACATGCAGTATTCTCCTGCTTACATCTGCTGGTGATAAGCTGAACTGCGCTTCAAAATATCCGCAGCAAATAAAGACACCCACCGATTGGAATCCTGTTTATCCAATCCAACAGGCCATGTTCGCTCGCCAAATGGATTTCTCCCACGCCAATGCCCATTCTGTTGTCTGCGCGCGGCTAACCAAGCCAATGCGGGTTGTGCGCCGGGATGGTCGAGCGCATCTAATTCAGCCACGACGCGCAGTACAAACAAGATATCGGCCTGATAGAACATCGGGAAATTGAGCGTTCGCCAGAGTTTATGCGGTGTTCCCGGTGTGGGATAGCTGCCTTCGATGAGTTGATAGTCTTGCAGCATGAAGTCCAGCGCGTGGTTGATTGCCGCTTGGAGTTCGGGTGACCGGTTTTCAGGTGGAATAGCGGCAACGCCCCACAATGTCCGTGCCGTGCCCCACGCACAGGCTAGATGGTGATTAATAGGGCACTGGCAGTTATGGCCTAAGTCCCGGATAAGATACGCCAATATGCGCCGCGCGCGCCCATCATTGCCTAAGCCGCTGTAGGCCACATACCGGTAGATGTTGCCCCACAAACAGCCCATTCCGGGAGCAGGTTGTGTCAAATATTCACTCAGCATTTTTTCCGTCGCATCCAGCATATACGCTGCACCGCGTCGCAGCCGTTCATCACTGCCATCGGCAGCGAATTCCACCAGCAGCATCATGCTCCAATGGGTGCTGATGTATTTGGGTGTGTAATAGCTGTGTTCATCTGCCCACTGACCTGTGGCTGTTTGTTTCGCCAGTATCTGGGGGACAATGCGCTCGTTCATGATAGCGGCGCGTGCCGCCTTTACGTCTGTATCGTCGTCTGGACGTTCGAGCAAACGTGTCAACGTTAGATAGCGAATAGATGGCGTGGGCGATTCGAGCAACCAGTTGATAAATTCTGTGTGATTCATGCGTTTACACTCCCCGATTGCACGAATTTGGCAAGCTGCTGCCAGTGGGTCAGGTCCCAATAGCGTCGTGCTGCGCCAGATGGCGATGGGAGCACGCAGACCTGTGAAGTGACGATAGATTCGGGTTGTAATCCATAGTCCACCTGTTTACCAAAAACGATCTGTGCAGGCCGCTTGCCTGTAAATGCGATGATTTTGGGCATGAATTGCGTCACTTTTGCCAGAAATGCCGGCACATCATAATCGCTGCGTTTGATATGATCGTCTGTGCCGCTGATGTATTGCGCTAAATCGGTCAGGCCGATGTCATAATCCAGCAGAGTCCGAAAGTCCTGTGGTGCAAGCTGATGTGGTGTCAGTCCCACTGTATATACCGTTTCCCAGAAGCGATTACCCGGCCCCGCATAATATGCCCCTTTTGCAGCCGATACCGGACTAGCCGCCGACCCACAGAATACCAGTTGCAATCGCGGTCTGAGCACATCGGGCAGCACCGTCATGCGGTATGCAATGACACGCGAGTTGCAATTTTGTCCGCATCTTTGTCTACAGGCGGAATGTAGTGCAAACCTACACGAAACGTGTCCCCCACAGTCGCGATATGTATCGGTTGAATGTAATGCAAGTTGCCCAGCATAGCGACGATAAATGGCGCGTAATCGTCCAATCCAGCGGGCAAGTTGGCTGGATGGACATACCCTGCCTGCCGCACATACTGCCAAAGATCGCCCAACGACGAAGCCGCGATATAGTGCATGTCATCATCAACGAATAGCCGCAGCCCGCGTTTGCGGTTATCAAGGCTGGCGCGAAAGGCGGTTTTGGAGTCATCCAGTGTTTTGAAATCTTCTTTTTCATCCAGCAGTTTTTGCAGGTCTTTCCAGAAGGTTTCATAAGCAATGGCTCTGGGTTGACCCTCTAGCCAGGAACGCATGGCCCGCACATTACGTCGTTCATCCACAAAGGGATTATCTTCGTCATATTGATGAATAAATACAGCCACAGGCAGCGGGTCGAGATAGGCTTCCATCAAAGGGCGGACTTCGCTCTCCCAGTCCAAGTCGCCACTGC
>CAZTLI010000474.1:0-4270 GCA_964614375.1 uncultured Anaerolineaceae bacterium | reverse complement strand
GAACAGCGCTTACAACGCCGCACATTGAGGATTCTCCAAACCCTGCTGAAAGACAATGTAGGCGCGTGGGAACTCCAATCTGACGCGACCTACATTAAACGCCAACCAGAAAATGAGACCGAACGCCTCAGCGCGCAAGAACTCTTCATGCGCGATAGCAGCGGATTGGATGAACTGCCGTAAGACGCAGGTCAGCGATGTGCATTCCGGGCCGTTAGTGGACGCGGCGGGACTGCTGCTCATCATTCAGTAAGGCAGCAAGCGGCAGTTCGCCATCCATATAATTATCGTCATGCTGTCCAGCGGCTTTATCCATCAACCGCTGTTTAAAGGCGGCGAGTTCATCTTCGGTCAGCAGTTCGCGCAGCATCGACACTTTATCCGACGGGGCGCGCTTGCCCTTGCCTTTAGCCCCTGCGGAACTATACGCATCGCCAACAGTCGGTGCGCCAAAGCTCCACACAAATCCCGTCGCACCCAACGCCGCAACAGTCACGATAATGGTCATCACAACATTGCCCACATCCAGCGATGCCCCATAAAAGACCATGTTGCTGTTCACAACCAGCAGTCCAAAGAAAAAAGCCAGCCAGATATACCGGGTGGCGCTCAATCGCGAATCACTATTCATAAACACACTCTCCTAACGCCGATTCCGACGGGGTTGGTCATCCAACAGTGTACCCAAGGGCAGTTCACCATCACTGCCCGCAAAATTGTCTTCACCATAGTGTACACTATCGCTTGCCTCATCCATCAACCGCTGTTTGAAGGCGTCAAATTCATCATCGGTTAGCAGTTCACGCAAGACCGAAACGCGATCACCCCGACTGCGTTTAGCCTTGCCACTTGCGGCCTGTTCGCCGTCTATCACCAGCGGCAAACGCCCCCAATTCCAGACCATGCCTGTGCCCAAGAGCGCGCCCAGAACCAGCATGGCCACCACCCCACCATCCACATTGCCAGAATTCAGCGGAATCGAACCGACCACCGCCGCCATACTAAACACCCAGATGACGATTGTTGTGACAACCCGCTCTCGTGACCCCATACACCATACTCCCCGAACGTTATCGATTGCATCTACTAGGGTTATACGTAGGGACAGTCACCGACGTTGCATGAGAAATATCCCAAATTTATGGCAATCTATCGACAAAATTTGGCAAATATGCCAAAATCGGCCTATTGAATAGATTTAAGATGCACAATCACTTCTATACTTGAATTTTGTTCCCCACCAAATAGTGCCTTTTGCTAACGGTTTTTGCCAACTACATCACTTTGCAGCTAACCGGAGGTATGGCGGTGGAAATTTGTGTGATTGAAGGCGATGGCATCGGGCATGAAGTTATCCCGGCTGCACTACAGGTGCTCCAAACCGTGCTGTCTGATGTAACCATCCATCAAGCAGAAGCAGGTTGGGAGTATTATCAGGAAAATGGTCGGTCACTCGCCCCAGAAACGGTGGAATTGGCACGTCGCTGCGGGGCGGTGTTATTCGGGGCAGCCAATTCACCCTCTTACCTCGCGCCCGATTATTCCTCGCCGATTGTGCGTTTACGCCGCGAATTGCATACCTTTGTGAATCTGCGCCCGACGCGCTATCTGCCCGTGCCCACCTCACGTCCCGGTGTGGATTTGGTGGTCGTGCGTGAAAATACCGAAGATTTATATGTGGGCGAAGAACACACCAACGAAGGCGGCGATACCGGCACAGCCACGAAAATAATCACGCGCGCCGCTACCGAGCGGGTCGCCCATTTTGCATTCCAATTAGCTGTGGCGGCCAATCGCGAACGGCTGACGATTGTGCATAAAGCCAATGTCATGCCGCAAACCGATGGCCTCTTCCGGCGCGTGGCGTTTGAAGTCAGCGAGCACTATCCCCAAATCGAGACCGACGAACTGCTGGTCGATACGGCGGCCTATTGGATGGTCAAAGACCCGACTCGCTTTGATGTCGCGCTGACACCCAATCTATATGGCGATATTCTGTCTGATATGGCGGCGGCATGGGGCGGTGGATTAGGGCTTGCGCCAGCGGTTAATCTCGGTGAAGGGGTGGGGATTGCTGAACCGGTACATGGCTCTGCGCCAGACATCGCGGGCAAAGGCATCGCCAATCCCACTGCGGCGATATTGAGCGTCGCCTTACTGCTGCGCCATCACTGGAAACGCTATGACCTCGCGTTACAAATCGAAGATGCAGTCCGCGACACCTTTGCCGATGGACAGCATACCATCGACATTTTCCGCAATGAGTCGATGTCCACACAGGAATTTACCGACGCGGTGTGCGAACGTTTGCGATAACCACGCTATCAACACATCTACACAAGCAAACAAGGGCCATTCATAGCCCCTGTTCTTGTCTAATGGATAAACGGAAAAGAACACGCCTAATCGACAATGTGGCTTTAGCCCATTGGCAACGGGTTGAAGCCCGCTGTCTCTACAACGATGCGGCGTTTTCTAATAGATTTATCCATTAGATGCCACGCGATCAATTTGACGTTAGCGCACAGTAGCAAGCACCGCCAATGATGCTTGATTATTTGATGGGTCTTCGTCTGCTTCACCTACATGCGTGACGGCAACATGATAGTTGACAACGGGAACACCCATGCCCGGTGTATTACAGATAATCGAACGTTCAAAGCGCACAAGTTGACTGTGACCCGGCCTCACAGTGATTATGTGTGTTTCGGGCGGGTCGGCAGTTGTAGCGCAAGTTGGGCCAGTACCGATTAAGGTTAGTGTAACTGTCACGGTGTCATCTTCTCCAAAATGGCTGGAGTGGCTGGACACATCTGCCCAGATGATGAGTTGCCTCGCCCGATTTGCCCGTAAATTGAGATGCGGTTGCCGGACAAATAGATGGACACCCACATCATGATGGTCTTCTGGTGTAGGCGGCGGATCTGTTGGCGTGTCTGTTGGAGTATCAGTGGGTGTATCTGTTGGTGTGTCCGTTGATGTCTCTGTATCTTGATACATAGGATCAAGATTATCAGCCGATGCAGGATAGGTCAGGATAAAACCTATCACAGGTAAAAATAAAAGGACAAAAAGTAATATGCGAGTTCGAAATTGGGGCCTCATTTGAAAATGTCTCCTCATTACTGACGTGCGAAGTGTTTAGGGGGTGTACCTAAAGATCGGGTTTGCGATACAAACGCAATCCACGACAATCCGTTTTATGAACGTTGTTTAACGGTTAAAATACACATCGCTCAACGAGGAAGAGAAGAGAGGTATTGCAATATTGTTAAACCTTATGTCAACAATTCGATTTGTGATTGTGTGTTTTTGCGTGCGACGAACGACATATTTGTTCAGAATATTATATTACCATTCACTAGTTACGTCAATGAGTCAATCTAAGGCGCGGGCAGCAGTGTGCGGACATTCTCGGCACTTTCTGCCACCCAACCGTTCAAGCCCGTTTCCGTCGAAATATACCACCACTGGAGGCCGCTGCCCGGCTGCGGGCCATCTATGAGTGTGACGCGCGTCCCCGCTTGCAAACGTCCGGCGACGGCAAACCCTGTGCCGGGGCCAATCCGCACAATCAGATTATCGCCGCTGATGGTATTGACAACGGCTGTGCCGCCGACTTGCAGCGCAGGCGCGTTCGGCGTTGGCGTGTCTGCCGCGAAGACCACATCGCCTAGCTGTCCCCAATCGGCATAGTCAGCAGCCGTTGAGGTATAGCCCACCCATGCAATTTGTGGACGGCCTGTGCGTTCAGTTGTCCAGACGGCATCGCCGGGGTCGAGACCATCGCGTGTATTGACATGCACCAGCACCAGTCGCGTGCTGCCTGTGGAATCATCGCGCGGAATATAGATAAAACCATCCGCCACACCCGCCCTATCCCACATCGTCCCCGGCAGCGGCAGCACACCCACTAAATCGCCGCTGCGCTCGATGACTATCCAGCCTGTGAATGCGCCGCTGGCATCGCTGCCCCCGACCAGTAATCGTTCGCCGTTCTGAATGAAGCGCGGCGTGAACAGGCGCAGTTCGGGCGCATTAAAAAAGGGATAGGCGGTGCTGTGCGCCGGGTCATAGACGAATAAGGCATTCAACTGGTCGCCATTGCTGAATGCGTTAGCCGTATTGGGTAAATCTGGCGCGGGCAGTGCCATGACAATTTCACCTGTCGGCGGCAGCAAATCGTTGAACACGCTGGCAAATCGGCTGTCGGGCGTGACTGTGTTGGCGGCGATGTCCCATGTATAACTTGGATAAGGCGGTTGCAGCG
>CAZTLI010000473.1:0-4281 GCA_964614375.1 uncultured Anaerolineaceae bacterium | reverse complement strand
TACCACATTCGGTTTTTTCGTGATTCGACCAGCGCCCGCTGCGCCCATCTGCTTCCGGTTGCACGGCTCTGGTGCAGGTTGTGCAGCCAATGCTGGGATAGCCCCGGTCATGCAGCGTGTTATAGGGCAGTTCGTGGGCGTAGATATATGTCCACAGCATGGATTCTGTCCAATTGGCGAAGGGATTGAGCTTGACCAGTCCGTTGCGTTCGTCCCATGAAATAATGGGGATATTCGCCCGTTGAGTCGATTGGTCGCGGCGCAGTCCCGCAATCCACGCTTCATAGCCTTCGAGCGCATCACACAGCGGCACGGTTTTACGCAGATGGCAGCAGCGGTCAGGGTCACGTTCCCACAGCGCATCGCCAAATTTTTCGGCTTGCTGCGCGATTGTCTGTTTGGGCTGCACCCGGATGAGATTGAGGTTGAAGCGGGATTCGAGTTTGTCCATGAGTTGGTAGGTTTCGGGGAAGAGCAAACCTGTATCGAGGGTGATGACAGGCACACCGGGCGCGAAGTCGTTCAGCATGTGGATGGTCGCGATGCCGGTTGGCTGAAAACTGGTGACCACCGCTAAACGCCTACCGTACTGCTCGACTGCCCAGCGTAAGATGGTCTGTGGATGGGCTGTTTCGAATTGCGATTGCAGTGTGTCGATGTCTGTGTGCGGCGCCGCTGGCTGACTCATAGCTGCTCCTGTTGGGTGGTGCGGGCATCAATCGGACAAAAAAAATACCCCGGTGTGTTCCGGGGCATTCTGCATGGTTCAAGTCAAAAGACTGCTGTCAGACGTGTTTAACCGGATCACTCTGTCGATAGAGAATCTGCATACAAAGACAACACATACCGGTGCAGGGCAGGGTAAACAAAGACATCCGGTTCATCATTTTACAATTCCAATCCAACAAAAAACCCCAAACTATGTGTTCGGGGTCTTGTTTGCATCCTAAATACCATCAAGGCATGTCAAATCACATCCACCGAACCAGCAGGTTGGAAGTCATCATACAACACAGACAACACATTTGGGTGGATTTGCACAACATCATGTAATACACACTTTAATCATGCCAATTTCGACCATCCTAACGCACCCCACGCGATCTGTCAATAACCTGGTTCGATTTTTCTCGAATCAATTTTTTGATGAACCGGCTTGATAGCTGCGAATGATGGACGGCACATCTGCATCACAAGCCGCGATACACGTCATTCGCGCCGCAAGCCGCGAATAATGGCCTCCAGCGCGCGGCGGTCAGCACCAGCGAAGTCGAAGTTCATTTCCCGCAGAAAGCCAATTTGCAGCATCGCCATGCCGTGAACCTGTGCCCAAAAACTATATGAGACTTCAAAGGGATCGTCGCGTTCTGGTACAAAAAACCCGGTTTCTAGGGCACGCTGCACAGCACGATAGAGCACAGCAAAGCTATCATCCGGGTTCGCGGCTTCCACTTGCGATCTTTCAGTCACCCCTGTGGTAAAGCGCGTGAAATATAATGTGAACAATTCAGCGTTGGCACGCGCAAAGGCGATATATGCCAATCCAAGCTCCACCAGATACTGCTCTAGTGGCAAATCTTCGGGCACCGCGCGCAAATAAGCCAGCAGGCGGTCATTGTGTTCCGCGCACACCGAATTGATGATGTCATCCTTGCCATCAAAATATTCGTATAATCCGGCAGGACTATAGTCGATGTTCCGGGCAATTTCCCGCAGCGACAGATTCTCCGCCCCTTTTTGCGAAATCAGCGTAATAGCGGTGTTGATGATGGATTGACGGGTGCGGTCTTGCCGTCGTTCGCGTGGGGTAAGTCGTTTTTTATGTCCCATGTGCAATAAACATAATTTACTTTCCTAACAACGTTCGGAGTATAGTCAACAATGCGTGATTTTGGCAAATTAACGAATTACGTTTCTTGTCCAGACAATGCCATCATAACTGATCCAAATCGCAATACATAGCCGCCAAATCAGGATGAAAATCACTATCCATCCAGCCTGTTTCTGAGATACTGTACAAATACCGCTGCACAGTGCAGTTCAATTTCATTATGACTATCTATCAGCGCAACGCCCAGCAGTGGCATTGCGCGTTGTTTTATTTCAGGTGGAGAAATATGCGTAATCAACATTTTCGTTGGATTATCCTGTTATCCATAATCACAGTGATAGCCTTTGGCTTTTCCACCGCCAGCGCTGCCCAACGCACACCAGATGATGACACACAGGTAAACGAAAACGATGATATTCCACTTGATGACTACTTGCCCATCCTCATGCTGGGATTAGGGGTGTTGGGAGTCGCAATCTGGCTGCGCGGACTGTTTTCTGGCAGTGGTTTGCCTTCAAAGTTTGAAGTGAGTGGTAATTACGAGGACTTATCCCTAGATGCTCACAGCGAAGACCCACCCGCAGCAGGCGGGAAAAAAGGTCAAATATGGGTCAAACGCACCCTCAAACTAAGTGCAAGTCCCTGGGAATTGATGGCGCTCAAATGGTCAGCCAATGGCTATGACGCACCCGGCAGCACTGCACTGGTAGTTGAAGTTGCCAATATGATTCATCAGCAGCGTCGCAAGAAAGTGTCTCCACTTAGCGATACGGCACTCCACGAGCTAGATGAATTCGCACATTCCCTACGCTCCTTAATGTCGCATGAGCATACATCTGCCTTGAAATTGAATACGCAAATACAGCAGATCAGGGCAGCCGTGACATTTGACGTTTATTACTGCACAGCGCCCGGTACATGGGAAAAATTATTCTCAAAAGATTTCACTTTTGCGCCCTATTATGAGCACATCACGCCTGTCAGACCATTAGCATTCAACGATGAAGCAATCATCCATGAGACAGTGCGGGTTATTGATCAAACGGTCAGCGAGCTAGCGCGCTGGCCCTGGCAGGCTCACTAACCGATTCTGATATACCAACCGCATTGGAGGTGGCAACATGAATTTCGGATTTCAGCAACAACAACGCCAACAGCAGCAGCAAATGATGGAGCAGCAGCGTCAACAGCAGCGGATGATGGAAGAGCAACGTCGGCGGATGATGCAAGCTGCGTGGATGGAGCAGCAAAACGCTAAGGGGTATCCGCCCTACCAGACGAAGCAGCCCTGGCTCATATTCCGTATAATCGGCTGGTTGTGGCGAACCCTATGGGCACTGGTGGCTCTGGCGATAATAGCTGGCATCATCTTCGTGGTGATTATGCTGTTTTCCAACTCGAATCTCTAGGTCACAGCGTTACACAGCGCTTTATATCAGCTAGACTTCACCCGCCTTCACACAAATCCATCCCTATCTGATATGCTGACACGGCTACGCAACCTGTTCACCTCATGCCCGTGATTCAGGTTGCATAATTCACAACACCGCCGTTCGCTGTAAAACGACTGACCGAGAGCGGAAATTGCAAGTCGAATACGTTAGAGACGGGTTTTCACTGTTATTGCGATTTACTATTCAACCATTTTTTGGCGTCATCCATTTGCTCCGGTGGGAAAATACGTCGTGTATCCGTGATTTGGGGCGAGGGCGAGTAATAGTCCAATGATTTGATGATGGAAATGTCGGATTTATCATCGGTGATGTAGGCATAATAAATCTGTGGGACATAGGCTGCACCGCCAATTGCCGAGCGCGCTTTACTGAGCGCATATTTCAGCGGGAACATACCCGATTCGCTGATGTCGAGGACGACACGCAGCACCTTCGGACGGACTTCAAGCGGGGCCATTTCCGCCAGCAATGCCGAAATCTGGTTCATATATTCATCAACAGCATAGCGTGTCTGTTCGTGGAACGCGAAAATGTGGATAGTATCATCAACAGTGTATGTTAAACGTGGCATGAGTATTCCCCCTGATTAATAGTATAAATTTGAATAATCGTCCCCTGTAGCGCGATTGTAGCGCGATGGTCATTTTGTACCGTCACATCCACCCGGAGTATACCGCGCATTGAAGGCAAAACCATGCTGTTGGGTGATGGATTATCTTATCTGGCAAACAAAAACCGGGAGATTATTCCCCCGGCAGATATTAGACATTACAATCAAATACTGCGGAGATAGTCAGGATTCGTCCACATCATTGGTTTCACTTTTACCACTGATAGGTAGCGAACGAACTCTTATCCGTGTTGGTTCGATCACAACAACAGCACCGTCGTCTAAGTCGTCTTGAATATTGGCTAGATTTGCCAAAATGACACCCGCTTGCTTGGCTGCCTGACGTAAACTAGGCCAGCTGGCTTTTTTGTCTTCAGCAGTGCCAG
>CAZTLI010000472.1:0-4285 GCA_964614375.1 uncultured Anaerolineaceae bacterium | reverse complement strand
CTGGCAGCCCTTTGTGCTGGACTATACGCCGTCGGACAGTGACACCAGTCTGCGTTTTGGTAAATACACACCCGGTTGGCCTTTGCTCCTGGCAATCGGCGTCAATCTGGGGCAGTTGTGGGTGATAAATGCCTTTTTCGCCGGCCTCACGGTGGCGCTGGTCTATCGGTTTGGACGCGAGGTATTTAATCGTGATGTGGGTCTGATAGCCGCGGGACTCACGGCATTTTCTCCAGCGGCGCTGCTCCTAAATGCGACGTTGATGGGGCATACGGCGGCACTGTTTTTCACAACCCTATTTGTTTATGCCTATTGGCGAATGGAACGGCGAACCTTGTCTGTGCGATGGGGTATTGTGGCGGGCATCGCATTAGGGATAGTGATCATCAGTCGTCCACTGACAGCAGTTGGCGTCGCACTCCCCTTTATTTTTTGGAGTGGTACACGACTAGGTTATACCCTCTGGGCACAGCGCGACAGATGGCTGAGTGCCCTTAAGCCGATGATTGCGTTGGGCGTGATTGCTCTGCTTATTGCCAGTGCTATCCCGATATTCAATTATGCCGCGACGCATAATCCCACACACAATCTGTATACACTGGTCTGGGACTATGACCGGATTGGTTTTGGAGAATGCTGCGGACGCAGCGGGCATACCCTCGAAAAGGCGATCCGGCACACCCGTTTTGACTTATCCCTTACAGGTGCGGATTTGTTCGGTTGGCAGTTCATGCCAATTACTGACGAAATGGAACAACATTGGTTGCAAGAGGGTGATTATTATCCCGGCATCGGTTGGAGTTTCATCCTGCTGCCATTTGGTCTCGTGTTTGGGGCTATCGGCATTCTACATCGTCATAAGCTCAAGTCTGATGCGCCGGTTTGGACATGGTTATTCACATCGCGGGCTTTCAGATTTACGGTCATCTGGTTAATTGTGGCGGTTATTTGGATTCTCATCCCATTGAAAGTGGACAATGCCCTTATCAGCGAAGCAGGTAACAGTCCGTTGTGGTGGCTGTGGTTAGGGGGATGCGCGTTGTGGCTGGGCGTGCCGCCTGCCTACAGCTTGCTTACACGCCAATCCCGGACTTTTGGCTGGACATGGCTCATCCTGGCTGTGCCGCTGGCAATCGTGCTTGTGCAGTTTACCTATTGGATAGGTTCTCAACGGTATAGTACACGTTACTATTTTGAAGGTTTGACAATGGTAGCGATGATCTCCGCAATACCCATCGCGTGGCTGATGCAGCGTTTAGGGCGAGTAATCGTCTACGCTGCTTTCACACTGCTCCTGTGTTATACATTGCTTGCCTATAGTCTGCCGCGCATCGGTGTCTTGCACGGGTTTAACTTCATCACGCAGGCGCATATTGACGAAATCGAAGCGCGGCGGGCAGGTAACCAACCGATACTGGTATTGCTGACGGGTGATAGTGTGCGCTGGCGGGCGATAGGGCCATTGATGGCAGTGACCAGTCCTTATCTGGATAGTGCGATTGTGGGCGCGTGGGATTACGGCGGTGTGCGCGAGGTGATTCTGGCGAATTTCCCCGGTTGGCAAATCATCGAAATGGATGCTCGTGATAATTTTGCGTGGTTTCTCGATGAATCGTGTGTGCTGCCCGACAATCCAACAGTTGACGAGCAGCAAGAATACGATTTCTGTCTTCAGCGCCCTTCGCGAACGAGTATTGGCACGGAAGCAGGCACAAATTAAATAGTTAACGGGGCGCACGGTTTACGATGACGCCCCGTTGCCCTGACTTCAGGTTACTGCCTGTTTATGATGACGCCTCTTCAGTCGGTTCGGCAGTGGCATCCATCTCTTCATCTGCCGCATCGTCTGTATCGTCTGCATCTTCAGCTTCGGCAGTAGCGTCCATCTCTTCGTCTTCCACATCTTCAGCTTCGGCAGTGGCATCCGGCTCTTCGTCACCGCCTGTATCGGCGGCACCTACACCTGCATTTTCGTTGATAATGTCGAGATAATCATCACGACCATAGGCTGAAGCTAGACTGAGGTCGGAGCGATTGCTGAACACCTGCCGCATATTGCGCCCGGCAAGCGCGATTTGGGCGCGATCAAGGTCTTCAAATTGCATGATAGTGAGCACAATTTGCGCTTCCATCCGTGCGCCTAAACAGGTGTCTGTTCCGAAACGCACATTACCCATAATATTGATCGTTGCCGATGTGCCACTGTTGATGGTGACGTTGAGCACTCGCAGGCCAAGCCCTTCAAGCGCAGTCGTGAATCCCTCGGCAGTATCGTTTGTGGCGTTTGCTAAAGCGGTAAGGGCTGCCTGAACGTCGCTCCGCAAGACACCCGTTGCATTGACATTGCTGGGAACCGGGGCAAGAATATCCCCACAACCGACTTCGATACCATCTTCCGCACCCTCTTCGGCAATCATATAGAAGCTCACGGGATTATCAGGTGGTGTTGTGTCTGTTTGCCCGCCGTCTGTTGTGGGTTCAGTTGTTTCAGTCGTGCCGGTATCCTGACTATCAGCAGTTGGTTCTTCTGCATCGCCGCCGCCACAGGCCGCTGCGAGCAATAAAAGAACTATGAAGATGAAATAAAGTACACCACGTTTACGCATAAGCTGTTGCCCTCCTATGTATTGTTGGTGAATGTAACGGTATATGTGGTTTTTGGTATGCGGTGTGTATTATAGTGCGGAATCCGGTAAAATGTCAGCACTTTGGTCAAAAAAACGGTGTTTAGTTCTGAAATGACAATCTGGATTATGATAGAGAGGTAGTGCGGGTGGATGTCCATCTATCGCAGGTAATAAATTAGCCTGCCAACGGTTTTGTTCCGTCTGGAGTGCAACGTTTTATGGTTGATTATCTATAATGGGATTGGGTGAATGGTTCGTATTATAGGACGCCAATTAACGAATCTAAGGGTTATTCTGCATCGCATTCGATTTCATCCGCAGGGGCAACGCTTGTTGATATGGATAGGTATATGCTTATCCCTTTCGCTGCTGAACAGTGTGGTCGTCGTGCAAGCGAGTCCGCGCGCCGATACCCAACCGCTTTTTCAGGTCCCGGAACAAACGGAAACCCCGCCTGCATCAACGACAGAAGACACTGTGATTGCAGATGTGCGGCAGATTCTCCTAAATCAGGAGACAGGTAACTTTGATATTGACTTGACGTTGCAGGGGATGTCACAGGTTGCGCGTTATGCCGTGAGTTTTGTGCAGGACGAGACTGTGGTCGCGCGGTATGCGATAGAGGGTCCGCCGGAAGTCCGCATTCATATTCCGACGACGGATTTAGCAGAAGGTCGGTACGATATCATTGTTCGCACCTTTTCGATTGATGATGTGGTATTGTCGGAATATCGCGGGCAAATTACCTACACACCGTTGTTTGCGGCTAGCGCTGTCGCAAATCCAGTGGTGGTGCTTCTGCCTGTTATTTTGGTTGGTTTGCTAGGTTTGACGTTAATCATTTTAGCAATTCGCCTGCGAAATCGCGATAGAACCCAAAGAATCATCATGACATTACCGCCCGCACCGGTGCCATCGCATACCCCAACACCGAGCAATTTGAACGAAGATGCAGGGGCATTTATCGACCAGCGACCATCCATACCAAAGGCATATCAAGCCATTATTTATGTAGACCGTACAGAAGCAGAGTTGGGCTATGCCACCTTCGTCGTGGATAAATCGCCGTTCAGGTTGGGGCGGCGCAAAAACCCACCGCCCGCACTTGCGCCAGACATCAACTTTTATAATGATCGCGATGTATCGCGCGACCATGCTGAGATTGTTTTTGACCGTCTAACCAAAACCTATTCGATAACCGACAATAGTTCTAACGGAACTTTTGTCGGCGAGGATGCACAGGGTCAACCCCTTAAGAAGCTCAAGTCTCGCCAGACCGAGCGATTGAACGTATCGGCTCAAAAAAAAGTGCGCGTGCAGCTTGGCAAAACAACCGTGTTTTATATGCAACTTAACGACGCAAGCACGAACCAGTAATAATCCGTCACAAATACGAATAGAAGTAAAATTATATCGTTTGCATGACCTCTCAATCCTCATGAGGGACATCACCTGATATAGTATAACAGTGCGGATGACACGGTTTAGGCCACAGTCTGCACGCTTGATGTCACGAACGGGCACACCTCACCGATTGGAGGGTGATGGGTGAGTATCAATATTGAACAGTTGGGTGGTCAACCGTTTGCAGCGGATCCACGCTATGAATTGCTCGAACCGCTGGCCCAGAAAAGCAATATGTCGATTGTCTATCGTGC
>CAZTLI010000471.1:0-4290 GCA_964614375.1 uncultured Anaerolineaceae bacterium | reverse complement strand
ATTTGAGCCTGCTGGATGGCAAGACGATTGCAGTGATTGGTTATGGCAGTCAGGGTCATGCCCATGCGCTCAATGCAACTGACAGCGGTGTGAATGTGGTCATTGGCTTGCATGAGGGCAGCAAAAGCCGCGCCAAAGCTGAGGCGGATGGGTTAGAGGTGCTATCTGTCGCCGATGCAACCAAACGCGCCGATATTGTGATGGTGCTCATTCCTGATACATCGCAGGCGGATGTTTACCATGCACATATTGGCCCTAATCTGAAGGCAGGTGCGATGTTGATGTTCGCGCATGGCTTCAACATCCACTTTCAGCAAATTGTCCCGCCCGGCAACGTGGATGTGGCGATGGTTGCACCGAAAGCGCCGGGTCATCGTGTGCGCGAGGTCTTCACCGAAGGCGCAGGCACACCGGGACTGCTGGCAGTCGAACAGGACGCGACTGGCAGCGCCAAAGCGGTGGCCCTGGCGTATGCGCGGGCGATTGGTTGTACTCGCGCGGGCGTCATCGAGACCAGCTTCCGTGAAGAGACCGAGACCGACCTGTTTGGTGAACAGGTGGTGCTGTGTGGTGGTGTGACGGCCCTCATTCGCGCCAGCTTTGAAACACTGGTTAAAGCTGGATACCAGCCCGAAATCGCCTATTTTGAATGCCTGCATGAACTAAAGCTCATCGTTGACCTGCTGTATCAGGGTGGATTGAGCTATATGTGGTACAGCGTCAGTGATACTGCCGAATATGGCGGCTATGTTGTCGGCGATGAATTTGAAAATGCCGTCAAGGAAGAGATGGCAGGCGTCCTCGAACGCATTCAAAATGGCGCGTTTGCCAAAGAGTGGATTGCCGAAAACAAAAATGGTCGCCCGAAATTTACAGGTCGGCGGCAGCGTGAACACGATTTACTGCTGGAGCAGGTCGGCGCGGAATTGCGCGATATGATGCCCTTCCTGAAAGCTAAACGTATCAAGCAGGAGAGTTAGCCACATGGATGATGATGTCGGCGTCGTAGGGAAGGGGGTGGTGTCCGATGGACGATGGGCTTAGTGACCTTACCCGTTTTACATGCTTTCACTTTGACCAGAGTTTTGATATGAAAGGAACGACCCCCAATGACAACACGAACATATGACGACAATACCGTCATTATTTTTGATACAACCTTGCGCGACGGCGAGCAAAGTCCCGGCGCGACATTGACCAGCGCGGAAAAATTGGAAATCGCGCGCCAGCTATCTCGTTTGGGTGTGGATGTGATTGAAGCTGGTTTTCCGGCAGCCTCACCGGATGATTTGAAAGCCGTCCAGCGCATTGCTCATGAAGTCGGCACGGCGGATGGGCCGATTATCTGTGGATTGGCGCGAACGGTCGAAAGTGACATCCTCACTGCGTGGGAAGGGGTGAAAGACGCCGCCCGGCCCCGTATTCATACCTTTCTTGGTACGTCTCCCCTGCATCTGAATATGGTCGGCATTACTGAAGAAGAAGGTATTGAGCGCATCCGTAACGCGGTGACACTGGCAAAAAGCCTGTGTGATGATGTTGAATTCAGCCCGATGGATGCAGGTCGTACCCGCATGGAATACTTGATCAAGGCGTGTGCGGTAGCCGTCGAATGCGGCGCGACGACGCTCAACATTCCCGATACAGTGGGTTATGTCATGCCTGTCGAATGGGCGGAGACAATTAGTAATCTGATTGCCGAGACTCCGGGTGCGGGGCCGGGCAGTGGCGTGGTGTGGTCAATTCACTGCCACAATGATTTGGGCCTGGCGACTGCCAATACACTCGCGGGTGTGCAGGCGGGTGCGCGGCAGGTCGAAGTCACGATTAATGGTATTGGCGAACGTGCCGGCAATACCAGTCTCGAAGAAGTGGTGATGGCAATTCACACACGCAAGCCGTATTACAATCTGCGAACGAACATTGACACGACACAGATTATGAAATCCAGCCGCATGGTTAGCAATTACATGGGCATGTCGGTTCAGCCCAATAAAGCTATTGTTGGCGCGAATGCCTTTGCACACGAATCGGGCATTCATCAAGACGGTGTACTGAAGAATGCTGAAAATTTTGAAATCATGACACCTGAAACCGTCGGATTGCATCAGAGTAAGCTGGTACTCGGCAAGCACAGTGGTCGCCATGCGCTGAAGGTGCGTTTGCAAGAGTTAGGTTATGCGGTTGATGGCGATGCGCTTAATCAGGTGTTTACGCGGTTCAAAAAAGTGGCAGATGCCAAAAAGCATGTAACCGACGCCGACCTTGAAGCATTGATTGCCGATGAATTTCATGGCCCACAAGAAGTATTCAAGCTGGATGATATTCAGGTGACATGCGGCACGATGGGAATGCCTACCGCAACGGCGCGAATCAGCAATACACAGGGTGAGGTATTTGTTCATGCGGCGGTGGGAACAGGCCCAGTTGATGCGGCCTACAGCGCGATCGACGCGATAATCAATGCGCCCAACACATTACTGGAATACAGTGTTCATAGTGTGACCGAAGGCATTGACGCACTCGGAGAAGTGACTGTGCGTATTGAATCACCCGATGGCAAACGCACATTTGGCGGTTATGGCGCGGATAGTGATGTGATTGTCGCCAGTGTGAAAGCGTATATGGCGGCTGTGAATCGTATGATTGTCGCGATGGGACATGGCAGCGTTCAACCTGAAGGCGATGTGGCTGCGATAGGTATTTCGTCCAAATCAAATTAATGTGATAACGCAAGTGTGGGGGCGTGTGCTGCCCGCACACATTACGATATGAGAGAGGTATAGACGTATGACTGATACGAATGGGCATCCCCGCACGCTCTTTGAAAAAGTGTGGGATAACCATGTGGTGCGCCCGCAAGGGGACGATACGCCGGCGGTGCTTTACATTGATTTACATCTCGTGCATGAGGTGACTTCGCCACAGGCATTCACAACGCTGCGCGAGCGCGGCCTTAAAGTCCGGCGGCCTGACCGTACATTAGGCACAATGGATCATAGCACGCCAACGACGCCTCGCAATGCACAGGGTATTATCCCGATTGTCGATGTGCAGGCGGTGAAGCAGCTCGATATTTTTACCCGGAATTGTCGGGATTTTGGAATCCCGATGTACGCCTTGGGAACGGAAAATCAGGGCATTGTCCATGTGATTGGCCCGGAACAGGGTTTGACTCAACCGGGTATGACGATTGTGTGTGGCGACAGCCATACCAGCACACATGGCGCGTTCGGCGCGCTGGCTTTTGGCATCGGCACGAGCGAAGTCGGGCATGTGCTGGCAACGCAGACGCTGCTTCAGAACAAGCCCAGGACAATGGCTGTGCGCGTGAATGGTCGTCTGTCCGAAGGTGTGACCGCGAAAGACATCATCCTCGCGGTGATTGCCAAAATTGGTATTGGCGGTGGCACAGGCCATGTGTTTGAGTACATGGGCGATGCCATTCGCGGCCTGAGCATGGAAGGGCGTATGACTGTCTGCAATATGTCGATTGAGGGCGGCGCGCGCGCGGGTATGGTTGCGCCGGATGACACGACATTTGAATACGTCGCTGGTCGCCCCTATGCACCCAAAGGCGCGGATTGGGAGGCAGCGGTCGCAGCCTGGCGTGAATTACCGTCTGATGCTGGCGCGCAATTTGATGCTGAGGTCGTACTCAATGCTGATGAACTCATCCCCATGATTACCTATGGCACAAATCCGGGTATGGGAATGCCCATTAATGCCCATGTGCCCGACCCCGACTCAGAGCGTGATGTCAATAAACGACTGGCACTGAATAAGGCGCTGGAATATATGGGTTTGCAACCTGGTCAACCGCTGTTGGGCAAGAAGGTTGATGTTGTATTTCTCGGCAGCTGCACCAATTCACGTATCAGCGATTTGCGCGAAGCCGCGAAATTCCTCAATGGGCGTAAAGTCGCGGACGGTGTCCGCATGATGGTTGTGCCCGGTTCGCAGCAAGTAAAAAAACAAGCCGAAGCGGAAGGTCTGGATAACGTGTTCCGTGCTGCTGGTGCGGAATGGCGTGAAGCGGGTTGTTCGATGTGTATCGCTATGAACGGCGACCAGTTGCAGCCCGGTGAATATGCTGTGAGTACGAGTAATCGTAATTTTGAGGGGCGTCAGGGCAAGGGGGGGCGCACATTCCTCGCCAGTCCATTAACCGCAGCGGCGACGGCGGTCAGCGGCGTGATTACTGACCCGCGTACCCTGCTCACGCCGGAAATGGCTTAGGGAGGGCAACGATGGAGCCAATCAAAACACTCAAGGGGCGTATTGTGCCCC
>CAZTLI010000470.1:0-4299 GCA_964614375.1 uncultured Anaerolineaceae bacterium | reverse complement strand
GTGTCCGCGTAATTATTCACCTACCCATACGCCTGCCTTTAAACCCCCATCCCCGGCCCTTCCCCCGTATACGGAGGAAGGGTGCAGAACGGGTCACAAGCGTTCTGGAAGTCCCCCCCTTGAATTCGGGGAGAGGATTTAGGGGAGGGGTTGCAATAGAAACAGGCAAAATCTCACGGATAGGTGAATAGATACGTGTCCGCGTCCGCAAAAAAACGGCGTTATCTGATTATTTTCACAACTAACATAAGCCCGCTGTCTGCACAATAATCATTCAGAGTCTAATTGGTTTATCCATTATTAAGCTAATTTATGCGGATGTCATAAAAATATCGCAGTTTATTACGAAAATGGGCGTATTTTTGCTCAAATTTATCAATTGTTGACGGCATAATGGATGAAATACAAAGAATGCTTATGATGGACAAGGGCGCGATGAGCACTGTTTTAGCCACTTGTGCCACGGGCTGAAGCAAGTTAACAATTTAATCGGGTCATCGGACACGGCGTGCCGTGTCCCTACAAACCCGTTAACAACCGTCATTATTCGTAGGGACACAGCAATGCTGTGTCCGCGTCCGCAAAAAAACGGCGTTATCTGATTATTTTCACAACTAACATAAGCCCGCTGTCTGCACAATAATCATTCAGAGTCTAATTGGTTTATCCATAAGTATTAACTATTTTTTATAACAATGAAATTCATTGTAAATCACGCTTGTGATCTGATAATTACACTTTTTGCGCGCGTTGCGTACAATGGGGACTTGATAAAGGATTTTGTGATGACCGAACTGCTCGACATTTACGACGACAACGGACAACCCATCGGCGTGAAGGCGCGGACGGCTGTGCATCGTGACGGCGACTGGCATCGCGTGTTTCACTGCTGGGTGGCCTATCGAGGCGCAGATGGACGCGGTTATCTGGTGATACAAAAGCGCGGCGCAGATAAAGACCTGTTCCCCAATCTGTACGATACGACTGTCGGCGGACATTATGCGACTGGCGAACGTGCGCCCGATGGTGTACGTGAAATCCACGAAGAACTGGGGCTAACCGTGCGCTTTGCCGATTTGATTCCGCTGGGGGTGCGCTTGGATGCCGCGCGATATGGCGACCAGATTGATCGTGAAGTTGCCGATGTGTTTCTCTATATCTGTGCTGCGCCGCTTGCAGCCTATCCCTTTGACCGCGCGGAACTGTCCGGGCTGGCGGCGCTGGCGATAGACGATGGACTGGCGCTGTGCAGTGGCGCACGAGACAGTATCGCTGCCCAGGCCGTTCTGGTGCAGCCGGATACGTCGCTGCTGGAAACGACGGTCCTGTTAAGGCTAGCGGACTTCACCCCCAGCACCGACGCCTATCTATATAAAATGTGTATCCTCGTCCGCCGCTGTCTGGCAGGCGAAGCGCATCTGGTGATTTAAGCTAGCTCGTTGTCACGGATAACCGGCTCACCCTTGCGGTATTGATACGGGTTGGGGCACTTCGTCTATGGTGGCGACCAGCAGCGCATCCATGTTCTGTTGACGTCCGATGAACGCCAGATGACGACTGTCCATCGACCACCGACTGCTGCTGAACCAGGATTGCGAAACACGAAAACGTGAATAACCCGACGGTGCTAACACCTCGATCCAGTCGCCTGTCCGCACAGCATAAACACTGACAAACTGATCATTCCGTTCATTGGTGTGTGTGAATTCCCTATCTTGCGCGTTCACAAGACTTTGAATCAGAAGCATCAGTATCAGTAAAGCAATAAATCTGCGTCTCATCATGCGACCTCATAGACAAGATAAATACGATAAGCCTGTTTCTATTATAGGCCACCGACACCGCCGCGAGGATGAATCGTCGTGCTGGCGTATTCCAACCGTCAATTTAGAATTGATCTGAACACCGAACAATCGGAGCATTTGCTGTACGTACTGTATATGGAGTATGCTAGCTGCCGGATGACTGACCACCCCACAGAGGCAGCGATGAGCGACGATCCCTATCACCTGAATGACCTGTCCCACCGTATCGACACAGCACAGCAGCAGGGCGGTACAGACCGCATCGCCCGCCAGCACGCGCGCGGACGCCTGACCGCTCGTGAGCGACTCGACCATCTGCTCGATGCGGACACATTCGATGAAATCGGACTCCTCGCGCATAGTGATTTGCCGGATGCTGCCGACAAAACGCCTGCCGATGGCAAAATCACGGGCTTTGGCGCAATAAATCGGCGGACAGTGTTTGTCTGTGCCGATGATGCGACAGTGATGGCGGGCGCGGGCGGACGTGTGGGTTATGGCAAGCAGTTCAAGGGCTTTGAATATGCCGCCAGGAAGGGCATCCCGTGCATCAATCTCGGTGATGGGGGCGGGGCGCGCATCCCCGATATTATGGGCGCGACGGGCATGATGAGCATGGTCTATCCGGTACGCGGGCAGTCCCGTAATCGGTATATCCCACAAATTGCGACCATCATGGGCGAATGTTATGGCGGGCCATCATGGACGGCGGCGGTATCCGACGTCGTGATACAGGTCAAAGGGGCGATTATGGCGGTGGCTGGCCCGTCGATACTGGAAATCGCCACCGGCGAGCGCGCCACAGCCGAAGCGTTGGGTGGCTGGGAACTGCACGCCACAGTCACCGGACAGGTCGATTTGTTCGCAGACGATGACCAGGACTGTCTGTGGAAAGTCCGCGAGGCCCTGAGCTATTTTCCCGATAATGCCGACCATCTGCCGCCCGTTATCCAGACACACGATTCACCTGAGCGCCGCTTAGATGATGTGATGGCAGTTGTGCCCGCCGATCCCAAAGCGGTCTATGATATGCGCCACCTGATTGATATGCTGGCAGACCCGCACAGCGTCCTCGAATTTAAACCTTACTATGACGGCAGCCTGATTACGTGTCTGGCGCGGATAGATGGGCACGTCGCCGGCATCCTCGCCAATAATCCGCTGGTGAATGTTGGCGCGATGGGGCCGGGTGCGTGCGAGAAAGCGGCTGCGTTCATCGCCCTGTGCGATTCGTTCCATATCCCGCTGGTGTTCCTGCACGATACACCGGGATTTTTCGTCAGCGAATTCGCCGAGTCGCATAAAATGCCGCTGAAAATCATGACGTTCATTCAGGCGCTGCAACAGAGCACCGTCCCGCGTATCGGCGTCATCGTCCGTAAGTCGTATGGCATGGCGCATTGCAATATGGTCGGTGGCAACATGGGCGCAGACCGGCTGCTGGCGTGGTCGATTGCGGAGGTGTCGTTCATGGCCCCCGAAGTGGCGGTGAATGTTGTGTATGGGCGCAAATTGCAGACGCTGGACGACCCCGCCGCCGCCCGTGACCAGATGATTGAGGAGATGCGGCACGGCAGCGCCCCCTGGCAGCCCGCCGGATTGAATCTGGTCGATAAAGTGATTGACCCGCGAGATACCCGGCGCGAAATCATCAAAGCACTGCGAATCGCGCGCGGCAGTGATGGTCAACACGGGCGCAGCCAGCGCAAACTCGCCAACTGGCCCCGCATGTTTTAGAGACCATGCTTCTATTTACAGGCATACCCGACTTTATATATAGTGAAAGTAAACAATAAGGCCTGTTCAGAGGCCGTCAACGACTAGCGGCTAGAATGGCGCATTCGTCAAACTGCAACCTCTCCCCAAAAACCCCTTAGTAGATTGTGACAATTATCACCCATGTCTAGCTGTGGATAGTCCACAAACGGTGAAATTTGTTGTGAAAATCCCACAAAACATGCCTATAAAAGTTCATTACTTATAGCATGACACCCGTTTTCAGCCAGTTGTACACTTTTCACAGTCGAAAACAATAGCCTGTGTACAGTCTGGAAGGGGTATCCACATGAACACACGCAAACTCTTTGTCCGGTTATTAGCAGTATTTATCTGTGCAGCTCTCATATCGTTCGTCGCCGTCGGCGCGCTGGCGCAGGATGACGGCACGGGTGACACCGCCGCCGAAACCACCGTCGTCGAAGAGACTGGTCTCACTGCCGAAGAAGTACAGACCAATCTCGATCTGACGTGGGTGCTGCTGGCGGGATTCCTCGTCTTCTTCATGCAGGCGGGTTTCGCCATGCTCGAAGGCGGTTTCATCCGGCATACGGGCGTCGTCAACTCGATGGTCGAGAATTTTATGGACGCCACACTCACAGGCGTCGCTTTCTTCGCTGTGGGGTATGGTATCGCGTTCGGCGCGACCAATGGCGGTCTCTTCGGGACTGACCTGTTCTTCCTCAATGGCGCGAATGGGACGAATCCCGGTGATGGC
>CAZTLI010000469.1:0-4307 GCA_964614375.1 uncultured Anaerolineaceae bacterium | reverse complement strand
CCCCGCGCACTGCCGGGCATGATGCCGGGATTGACCAGTTCGCCAGAATCATCATAGTGGTCGCGATAGATTTGCGTCATATCCGCGCCCGGATGCCACGCTTCGGGGTTAAACGGGGTGAGGAACAGCGTCCAGGGCAGGGTCATCACCCCGACCAGAATCAGCGCCATCTGCATATTGCGGGCGATGCTGCCGCGCCGAATCAACAGATAGGCGGTGCCGATACCCAACGCCGGGGCGACCATCAACGCGCCTGACCAGTACCACACTGCGAAAAATAGGGGACTCCACACCAGCGCCAGCACCACCTGACTGAATGTGCCCGCGAAATAGAGCGTCAGGCCAATGCCCCACCACAACAGATGCGGCTGACGCCGACCCGTATACCAGCGGCGCAGCACGATAAACGCGAACACGCCGGAGATAAACGCAGAAATGAGCGACATCACAAACGCAAACGAGAGGGATTCCATTCATACCCCCGAATTTCCACAATAGCATTGTGTGAAGTCTAGCACAAACCCGCCAGAATCTCGACACATAGACCTGAAATCTGCAAAATTCTACAAAATTATATACTGCAAATTTGCTGATACTGGCTCTAACGCCGTTCTAGTGTGTTCCGTCTATACTGATGATTTGTAAGGGTATTCTGCTAGAATACCCCCAGCTTTGATAGATAAGGGACATACATTATGTGGCGCATCATCAGCCTCGCCCTGCTGGGGATACTCATCGTTGTGTTTGGATTCAGCCTGATAGAGGGTTCGAGCAGTGACGATGTGAGCGCCAGCGCCCTCCTCGCCGCGCCTGATAGTGACATCGGCGGCTTTCAGCGGGCGATAGACGCATGGGATTGGCAGTTCCCCGCCGATCATGGCGCGCATCCCGATTTTCAGACCGAATGGTGGTATTACACCGGCAACCTCGCCACAGCAGACGGACGGCGCTTTGGCTTCCAGTTCACGATTTTCCGCCGCGCGATTGTGCCCGAAGCCACCGAGTCCAGTTCCGAATGGCGCAGTAACCAGATTTACATGGCGCATTTCACCGTGACCGATGTCGCGGGGAATATGTTTTATCATGACCAGCGCTTCAGTCGTGCTGGCGCGGAACTGGCAGGCGCAGTGGTTGACCCGGCCTATCGCGTGTGGCTGGAAGATTGGCAAGTCGTCTCGCCAGCAGATGACCCACGCATCATGCGGATTCAGGCCGATAGCGGTGCGTTTGCGATTGACCTGACCCTGACACAGATCAAGCCACCCGCTTTACAGGGAGACAACGGACTCAGCGCCAAAAGTGAAGAACCGGGCAATGCCAGCTATTACTACAGCCTCACTCGACTCGATACATCGGGCGCGATTCGTATCAATGGCGAGACATTCACTGTTCAGGGGGCGGCATGGATGGATCATGAGTTCAGTACCAGCGCGCTCGGTAACGATGCCGTCGGTTGGGATTGGTTTGGCTTGCAACTGGACGATGGGCGCGACGTGATGGTCGGGCAAATCCGGTTGGTTGATGCGAGCCGCGACCCCTATTTCGGCGGATTGCTGGTTCATGCTGATGGCAGCACCGAGTCCCTCGACGCGGCTGACTTCACGATTACCGCGACCGGCACATGGACGAGTCCGCATTCGGGCGCGACTTATCCCGCGGGTTGGGAAGTCGTCATCCTGCTGGACGATGGCGAAACGCTGGCGCTGAGTCTGACCCCGCTAATTGACGATCAAGAATTGCAGGGCGGCGGCATTGTCTATTGGGAAGGCGCGGTACGCATCACCGGCGACGTGACGGGTTACGGTTATGCCGAACTCACAGGTTATGCCGATGCAATGACGGGGCGATTCTAGCCGAGTCAATCGTCCCTGGAATCCCAAACGCCCCATGGGAGGATCGGGGCGCTTGAGCTATCGGGGAAGCCGTTCGACCAACACTGTGGGGGCACTATGCCAGCCGAACATCTCTAAGATAGCAAAGTTTCAGACCGCATAATTGACGGACGACCTACGCTCACCCTACGGACAGATTGCAAAGTCGTAACCTGCGCCGTTTTCCTGTGTTCGTAAATTTTTTGCAACAAAGCGTAAGGTTAAACGTTAAACCCGACTTTTGTTACGCTCGTCGTAATATTATCGGGATGATTGTCATGATAAACTGATGATACATAGCCGTATGCTTCGCCGCTTTGAAACACTATGCTGAGTTAGAATCCCCCCCACTCGCCGCACACTGTGCTAGTTGTTGGAGAAGCATTATGACCACCTACCACACACCACCATCAGGTGACTCTAGTGACATCCCTCGTCACTGGTGCCCGCGTTCAGAAACCTATTTCACCGGCGACAAACTGGTTTCTGCCATTCAAACCGGATGGGAAATCGAACCCATCATTCATCGCGAGGAAGTCGGGATAGGGAGTGGACGTCGCGTCATTGTGCTGCATTTTGATTTGCATCACGCTGGACGTTGGGTTCACATGCCAATTATCGAAACGCCGTATATAAATCGTTTTGTCACGGAAAATAATTTCCACGTTGTCCCGTTTACGACACCCGAAGATGCGAAACAATCGACCCCAACCGTTTCGTAAACCGGCGTGTCTAATCCACAGTTTTGACGCACAATTGTTGAAAGTCTACATCCCTGTCATTTTAGTCTAAGATTACAGTGGTGTGGACTTTGTACATTTTGACGAAGAATTGGCGGAATCTTCGGGGAATTGGGCTGTTGAGTCGGTTCATATGAAAATTTATAGTATACTTAAGCGAAGTTTAACAACGATTTGTTACACTGGAATGAGGTTTTTGAACAATAAATGAGGGATTAGAAAGGCCTGCGAATGCAACACAATACCCGCATGAATTATCACGTAGAATACATCGACATCACAACCTACTGGCATCCCAGTTCAGAAGCATTCGCCGGGGGTGACGCTTTGTTAACGGCCTTGAATAATGGCTGGCAAGTGGTCGGGGACGTGCGCTGCGAAACCCACTGGTACGCCGGAATGCGGAGTATCCGTATCTATCACTTCACGCTGGAACGTAATGGCGACCGCATGCAAATGCCTGTCGTCAACAATCCGTATGTCAACCGGTTGATAGACCGCGCCGAATTTGAGGTGGTAGAAATGGCCTAGACCATTTCGCGCGGTAGCGACACAGATCACCCGGCGCCTCCTACTGTTATATCCTCTGTTATGCCGATTCGACCCTAGCCTTATGCGCTGAAATCGGTACAATAGGCTTGTTTCCTAAACACTATCCATTAATAATTTTCAATAGCGCGTTAAGTTCTGTCACCGATACATCACGGTGAGATGAGGGCTTAACCGGGAGAGACAGATTCAATGGCTTCACATCATGGCCCTAAGGCCAAAGTCCAACGCCGCTTCGGGGAAGTGTTGATTCCACGTCCGAAGTACCAGCGCATTCTCGAAAATCGCGCCTATCCCCCCGGCGATCATGGTAAAGAAAAACAATATCGCAGTGGTCGCCGCAGTTCATTCGGCCTTCAGCTCGATGAAAAGCAGAAGCTGGCCTATATCTATAACGTGCGCGAACGCCAACTCCGCAGCTATTACAAAAAAGCCTCCCAAATGCCGGGGCGTACCGGTGGCAATTTGTTGGCATTGCTGGAACGCCGCCTCGACAATGTGGTATATCGGTCTGGCCTAGCCGCGACCATCTGGGCGGCGCGTCAGGTTGTGGGGCATGGGCACATTCTCGTCAATGGCAAACGCCTCGACCTGCCTTCGTATCAGGTGCAGCCGGGTGATGTCGTCTCGGTTGGCCCCAAGATGCGGAAAAATGTCCACATTCTGGAATGGATTGAACAGGTCGGCACCCCACCGGGTTATCTCAGTCTGGATAAAGACAATCTCGCGGTGACACTGATGCGCGTTCCCGAAGGCAGCGAAATCTTCGTGCCTGTCGATATTCAGCTTGTGGTTGAATACTACAACCGCCTGACCTGAGTTCTAGCCATGTTGCACGCTGCACGCCTCGATACCCATCGGGGCGTTTTTTGTTCAGACTGATGAATTGCGCGCGGCGCTGTGTATAATGCGTGTGATTTTTGGCGATTGGCCTCTCGCCACGGGCTAAAAGATTGAACCAGCGTGGACAGGGCGCATGAAGGCGCGCGAAGGACGCAGCGGGTATGGGAAGTACAGCACACGACCACACGCCCCAGCCTTTTTAAGTGCGTCGCGCGTTCCTCATCACTTTGTTTACCTGGCACCGGGCACTTTTTCTATAGGAGACACATGCCATGAAGGTATTGGTATCGGGCGGTGCGGGCTA
>CAZTLI010000468.1:0-4309 GCA_964614375.1 uncultured Anaerolineaceae bacterium | reverse complement strand
CCATGATTCATGGAATTTTATCCCACTCGTATCCGGTTATGTGAAGAGGGCGAACAACCCAAACACCAGGATGAGTACAAAATAATACCACCCATTTTGATTGTCGATGTTCAGTGATAAACGCATACGATTAGTTTGAATAGCGTTTACTTGTTAAATTTTACACAAGGCTCGTTGATTCTACATGATAACGCTGGCTTTTACAAATGTTCATTTGCTATTTTTGACCAGTTCGAACGATTATACCGTGTTCCCCAACCAGTTTCCGGCCTATAATGCGAGAAATCGTTTGAATAGGGTATAATGGGAACATAACGTCACACCCGGAAATGGATTAGGAGGACAGGCGACGTGTTTGCAATGATCATTATTATTGGCATCACCATTGTTACTGTCATTGTCTTGATGATCTATGGAGTACAGCACTCGGATTATCAGGTATCGGTTGATTCTGCGTCGGTGGTCGCGATGGTTACTGCGGCGGATGCCATTGAAAAACGTGAGCACGATAGGCAAACGACTGCCACAATGACAAAAGCCAAAAGCAGCGCTGATAGTGGGGATGAAGCGGAAGAAGATGAGGAGAAAAAGGCCCGTCGGGAGGCGGCCTTGGCGCGTAAGGCTGCGCGCGCTAAATCGTCGGAGTAGACAGCCTGCTCAATTTGCATAAAGCGCTATAATAAGACAGGGATAGCCCTGTCTTTTTTGGTTGTGGTGATCGTTTGCCCGGTTGGGTGTGGGCAGTGGATGTAAGAGTAGGGATGCGAACATGACGGATGATTCATTGCATAATCTGGGGAAAACCATTAACAATCAAATTGTGCTGCGCCTGACCGCGCTCATTTCGACTATCCGGCTGCTGGTTGAGCAAGCGGATTTATCGACGGAAAAGCAGCAGAGCTTTGTCGCGCTCGTGCGGCGGTATAGTGCCTTACTGGTCGACGAAATCAACACCGTGCAACCACAATTGAGCGACCGCGACCATGCCCGCTTGAAGCAAACCCTTGTTGACCTCAATCAGCCTGTGCAAGCGATTCAGCAGCATCTCGACAGCGACAGCGCCACCCCTGACCGCGAGACGCTGCGAAAGCTCCAGAATCAGTTGAATAAGTTTTATGACGCGATGCGGGTCAGTATCACCGAAACCGGGACGTTCCAGATTGTGCGGTCGGAGGCGGACGACAAGAAACCGGACATGACCGATTTGTTGGATTTGGTTGACGAGCGCAAAGAAGAAGCGGCGGCAGAAGCTGAACCCGATTCTTTCGGCGGATTACCCGCTGCGGGTGAACAAACACCATCCACCAAACCGACCAAACCCGCGCAAGCTATCGCACCACCACAACCGCAGCCCACACCAGTGGGGCGAGTGGATACAGGCGCGAATGCGGGTGATGACATGGATGACTTCACAGGCACAGCGCCGCCCGAACCCGAAGACGAAGCAGACGATGATAGCCCCGCCGATGAAACGCTGCGACGGCGTCCCGGTGGTATCGCTGAACGTGCTGCCGCCGAACGCCAGCGCCGCGATAGCGACGTGACACAACCCCACCTGCGCGCTGTTCCCGATCCGAATGCGGTAAAAGTTGCTGCCTATTATCCGAAGGAAATCAAACCCGACGATTGGCAGCCTTTGAAAGCCTATGTATTCCGCGCATTTGCTGCGGATAAAGTCGCGGAAGACGCCGGCAAACAATTGGGCGGCCTCATCGCGACGATGCGAAAGGTCATCCGCAGTGTCGGACGCACTTTGCAAGACGGCGCGACCATCACCATCACGCCGACGCTGCCCGGATTCCAATTCAACCCGCCGCAGGCTGTCGTGGGATTTTATGAAGATTGGCATCGCGCCGATTTCAAGCTGCGGGCGGTGACGGCAGAAGAATTAGTCGCAGCCAATGGCAGGCTGACATTTAGCGTCGAGGGCGTGATTGTGGCGGATTTGCCGCTGTCGGTTTATGTGACCGAAGCACCTTCCGCTGGCGCTAGCACCCACAGCAGCGAGGCGAAGTTGTATCAATCCATCTTTTGCAGCTACAGTCACGACGATGCCCACATTGTCGAACGGGTGGAACGCGCGTATAAGGCGCTGGGGATGGAATTTCTGCGCGATGTGCATGCGTTGAAAGCGGGCGAAGATTGGGACGATGCCCTCATCCGGCTCATCGAGAAGGCCGACATCTTCCAGCTGTTCTGGTCGAACACTGCCGCCACATCCGACCATGTGCGCCGCGAGTGGGAACACGCTGTCAAATTGAAGCGCGAGTCGTTCATCCGCCCGGTCTATTGGGAGCAGCCCATGCCGCCTGTACCGCCTGCGCTCAACGCCGTTCATTTTGCGTTCCAACCCGATTTGGTCAAGTAACCACCGCCTGTAACACCAGAAAGAGCAGCCACCCGGCGACGATGAGCAGGCCGAATTGACCGTGTAGTCTGGCGGTGCGTCCCTGCGCCATGTGGAGCAGGCTGGTATCGGCGCTGGTCTTGATGATATGGACGAGTCGGCGGGCTTCGGGCAGGGTGATGAAACTCAGCAGCGTCGTCACGGGCATCGCGCCCACGAAGACCAGTATCACCAGCGCAACATAAGCCCCATACATCAAAAACGCATACTCCCAGCGTGCGGCTTGCAGACCAAAACGCACCGCCAGCGTCTTTTTGTTAACCGCCCGGTCAGCGTCTAAATCGCGGATGTTGTTGGCGTGCAGAATCGCGGCGACAGTGAACGCAATTGGAATCGATACGATGAGGGGTTGAATGTCGGTCTGCGCCGCCATGACGTAATATGCGCCCAGTATCATCAATGGCCCGAAACAGATAGCAACGGCAATTTCGCCCAATCCGTTATAGGCCAGCGGGAATGGGCCAGCGGTATAGGTAATCACGACCAGTACGCCGAACAGCCCAATCCACAACAGCAGCGTCCCTGTCTGTGTGACCAGAAACAGCCCAATCACGACGCCAATTGCCACACTGACAATCGCGCCACCGAACACCGCATTGGGCGACAGCACGCGATTCTTGATGGTCATGCCCTGTCCCGCGACTTTGAGTTCATCCGCCCCTTTGCGATAGTCGGCGTATTCGTTAATGAGGTTGGACGCGATTTGCAAGGCCAGCGCGCCGATGAGCGCCAGCACGAAACGCGGTAAATTGAACACGCCCTGCTGCACGGCGACGGCTGCCGCCAATCCCAGCGGGACATAGGTCGCGGTCAAGGTGCGGGGACGACTGGCGCTGTACCACGCCGCCAGATACGAGGGGTTTTCCGTCGATTCGGTCATAGTGAGTCCGGTTGTTGTTTTGCGAATAGGGTTGATTATATCGGCTTCGAGCTGTGATATGATGGGTGAGATTATTGGATCGCACAGGCTTGCTGGCGAACAGCTCTCTAATGGGATTAAAATCTCAAGCCACTATAATGTGCGTTATAATTTATAGGAAGTGAATGATATAAGGTTGTGATGATGACTGAGGCACAAGGCACACACGCACGCGGTTGTATATATCAACAACTGGACAACGGCATCCACGAATTTGTCTTCACGGGCGAGGGCGACACCGGGCTGGATGAAATGTTCGCCGTGCTCGAAGTGATTATGGGCAATTCCACGCCGGATGATACCCTGCGCTATATCGTCGATTCGACCAGAAGTAGAGATGACACCTCGCTCAAACGCATGGTCGGGCGCTTTCGTGATTTACAGCAAAAAGTGCCGCTGCGGGGCAAAGGGCGGACGGCAATCCTGCACAAAGGCGGCTTACTGGTGACATTGGGCGACATGATGATTAGCGCCCTCGCACCCAAAGAAGACAAAACCCGCTTTTTCAAACCTGATGAACGAGATAAAGCGATTGAATGGCTGCTCTCGCAAAAATAGTGGGGCAAGTAGGCATCGTAATGAGCGGTTGAGGAAGCGCGCCATTTTGTCCTAAATCCTCTGCGCTCTTTGCAGTTCATAAATACATAAAAAGGCGGACACGTCGATGTATCCGCCCATCGTTTAATCGCGTTCGGTATCCACACCATTGGCGATTTTGTCGAAGTTGATGTAAATCCGCGCTTTCGCCATCTGTGACATCTCGCGCAGCGTTTCCAGTTCAATCAGCCGCAGCAGTGCCGGATGTTGTGTATAGGCTGTCGCAGCCCCTTCACGTTCACGCAGCGTTCGCACATCGGCTTCGGTCTTCACGCGCTGGATTTCGGCCTCCGTTTCGGCTTCGATCCGTTCGATTTCAGCATCGGCCTGTGCTTGCAGTCGCTGCGTCGCCGTCCGCGATTCGGCTTGGAGACGGTCCATCTCGG
>CAZTLI010000467.1:0-4317 GCA_964614375.1 uncultured Anaerolineaceae bacterium | reverse complement strand
CAATTTGCCGACCACATTTCGACCTTTCTCGCCAATGTGCTGTTCAAAACGTCTGACCTGTATCTGACCGGACTCGAAAAGAAAACGCTGCAAGCAACCTATAACAATCCGCACCTGTGCAAAATTCAGGAAGATTTTGTCTTCACCAATCCCTACATGGAGTCGCCAGAGAACAACTGGAATCCAGAGATTGACGCAGACGTACAGGCCGTTCGCCAGCATACCCAATTGAAGCTGGAAATCGCACAGCTTAAAGAAGCCTATATGAGTCACCAGCAGGCGCTTATCCATAGCGATTTACACACGGGCAGCATCATGGTCAATGATCACGAAACGCGCGTGATTGACCCCGAATTCTCGTTCTTTGGGCCAATGGGCTATGACGTGGGCGCGCTGTTGTCCAATTTGATGTTGAACTATGCGTCGCACTATGCCCATACAACAGATAGTCAGCTCAGAAGCGACTATCAAACTTATCTCATTTCACTCATTCGCGATATCTGGACGCAATTCGCGCAAAAATTCGAGGCGCTGTGGATTGAACACAATACTGGCGAACTCGTCCCGAATACGTATTGGCAGTATCCGGGTGGTGATGCGGCCTTCGCGCAATATCGTCAGGATTATATCGAAACCCTGTTACAGGATACGGCTGGATTGGGGGCATGTGAGAGTCTGCGGCGTATGATGGGCATTGTCAGTGTGTGGGATATTTCCAGTATCGAGGACAATCACCAGCGCGCAATCGCCGAACGCTTTGTGATTCGTGTGAGCACACGCTGGATAATCGAACGCAAACATTTCAAAAATATCGACGATTTAATCACCATTATTCAACAAGAATCGAATTAATCCACTGTCCGTACCATAAGAGATAGAGACAGGCCGATGTACACAATTGGCATAGATTTTGGAACATTATCGGGACGCGCGGTTCTGGTGGATACGCGCGACGGCACAGAAATCGCCACCGCCGTGTACGACTATCCCCATGCAGTCATGGATCACGCGCTGCCATCGGGTCGCCAACTCCCACCCGAATGGGCGTTACAGCATCCACAAGATTATCTGGAGGTTTTCAGGCAGACGATTCCATCGGTAGTACACGAAAGCGGCATCAATCCCGATGCGGTGGTGGGGATAGGCATCGACTTTACAGCCAGTTCACCCCTACCAGTCAAAGCCAATGGCACACCACTCTGTTTTCTGAATGAATTCAAAGATGAACCGCACGCCTACGTCAAATTGTGGAAACATCACGCCAGCCAACCCCATGCAGACCGCATCAACGCCGTCGCCCGTGAACGCAACGAAAGCTGGCTGAAGCGGTATGGCGGCAAATATTCATCTGAGTGGTTCTTCAGCAAATTGCTGCAAATCTTAGACGAAGCGCCCGCCATCTATGCCGAAATTGACAATTTCATCGAAGCGGCGGATTGGGTCATCTGGCAGTTGACGGGCATCATGACCCGCAATACCTGTACCGCTGGCTATAAGATGCTGGTTCAGGATGGAAAGTACCCATCATCCGATTACTTCGCCGCCTTGCATCCCGACTTCAGATATGTAATTGCCGAAAAAGTGCCGGGTGATTTTTCGCCGTTGGGTGGACGCGCCGGGTCATTGACCGCAGATTGGGCAGCGCAATTGGGATTATCCACCGATGTCGCGGTAGCCGTCGCTAATGTCGATGCCCATGTCACAGCCCCGGCAGTGAAGGCCACCGAACCGGGCGTCATGGTCATGATTATGGGCACTTCGACCTGTCACATCATGTCGGGCGACAGTTTGCAGGAAGTCGATGGCATGTGTGGCGTTGTCGATGGCGGCATCATTGATGGCTTATATGGCTATGAAGCCGGGCAGTCGGGCGTGGGTGACATTTTTGCGTGGTTTGTCGATCATGCCGTTCCACCAGAATATCACACCCTCGCCAAACAAGCGGGACTCAACCTTCACGCCTATCTGGAACGCGAAGCAGCCCAGCAGCGCGTCGGCGAACATGGCCTCATTGCCCTCGATTGGTGGAACGGCAATCGTTCAACACTGGTCGATACGGAATTGAGTGGTTTACTCATCGGCGCAACACTTTCGACCCGCGCGCCAGACATCTACCGCGCGCTCATTGAAGCGACGGCCTATGGCACGCGCGAAATTATCGAAGCTTTTGAATCACGCGGAGTCGAAGTTAAGGAACTGGTCGCGGCGGGCGGGCTGCCAGAGAAAAATCGCTTGCTGCAACAAATCTATGCCGATGTGACAGGCCGCACGATTAAATTAGCCGGGTCTGACCAATCGCCCGCGCTGGGTTCGGCGATGCACGCTGCCGTCGCTGCCGGGGTCTATCCCAACATCAAAGCTGCCGCGTACAAGATGGGCAAACTTAAAGAGTCGGTGGTCACGCCCATTCCAGATAATCAAGCGGTGTATGAACGGCTCTATGCCGAATATAAGCGGCTCTATGACTATTTCGGGCGTGGCACGAATGCTGTCATGAAACACCTCAAGAAGATTCGCAACGACGTGCGCGGAGAATCGTGATGGGTCTGCCTGAACTGCGTCAAATAGTCTGTGACTTACACGCCGAACTCCCCAAAAATAATCTGGTCGCATGGACAAGCGGCAATATCAGCGCCCGTGACCCGGAAACCAACAGGGTAGTCATCAAACCCAGCGGCGTGAAATTCGACGACTTGACACCCGATAACATGGTCATCGTGGACATGGCGGGCGCGGTCATAGAAGGTGACTTTGCCCCGTCATCGGATACCGCGTCGCACTGCTATATCTATCGTCACCTGCCCCACGTCGGCGGCATCGTCCACACACACTCGCGTTATGCAACGGCATTCGCAGCCGTCGGCAAAGCCATTCCCTGTATTACCACCGCGATGGGAGATGAATTCGGTGGGGATATTCCCTGCGGCAGGTTCGCGCTCATTGGCGGCGAAGAAATCGGTCAGGTGGTTGTGGAGACACTCGCGGATAGCAAGAGTCCAGCTTGCCTCCTCCAGAATCATGGTGTATTCGCTATCGGCACGAACGCTGAAAAAGCGGTCAAAGCGGCCATCATGACCGAAGCCAACGCCGCCATTGCGTGGGCCGCCCTGCAAATCGGCACACCCATTCCAATCGCCAAATCCGATATTGAAAAATTATTTGACCGCTATCAAAACGTGTACGGTCAGCCGGGTAGAAAAGGATCATCGACATGAATCTCCGCGATTATGAAGTCTGGTTTTTGACGGGTAGTCAACCACTCTATGGGCCAGATGCCATCGAACAGGTAGCTGTCCATTCGCGCGAAATTGCCGCCGCGTTGGATGCCAGCGATAGGATTCCCACACAGGTCATTTTCAAGCCGGTGTTGACCACCTCCGAATCGATCCAGCAGGTGTGTATGGAAGCCAACATGAGTCCCAATTGTGTGGGCGTTATCGCGTGGATGCACACCTTTTCACCCGCAAAAAATTGGATCGCAGGTTTGACCGCGCTCCAAAAACCACTGGCACATCTGCACACGCAGTACAATCGGGACATCCCCTGGTCAGCCATCGACATGGACTTCATGAACCTCAATCAAGCGGCGCATGGTGACCGGGAATTTGGCTTCATCGTGAGTCGCCTGCGCTTAAATCGTAAGGTCATTGTCGGTCACTGGCAGGAATCCGATGTGCAAACCCAAATCGGCGGGTGGGCACGCGCGGCCTGTGGTTGGCATACCATCCGCACTGCGCGCATCGCCCGTTTTGGCGATAATATGCGCTCCGTCGCTGTGACCGAGGGCGATAAAGTCGAAGCACAGGCGCGACTGGGTTGTGCGGTGAATGGCTATGGCGTGGGTGATCTGGTCGCGTATGTCAACGAAATCACGGACAGCAGTATCCAGCAGCTTATTGATGAATATGAAGCGACTTATACCCTTCGTGCTGATTTGAAACGCGGCGGCGCACGTCACAATTCGGTAGTCGAAGCGGCGCGCATTGAATTGGGACTGCGGGGATTTTTAGCGGATGGCGGTTTTGATGCCTTCACGACGACCTTTGAAGACCTGCATGGTCTCGTGCAGCTACCGGGAATCGCGGTGCAGCGTCTGATGGCAGATGGTTATGGCTTCGGCGCGGAAGGCGATTGGAAAACAGCGGCGCTGCTGCGGGCGATGAAAGTAATGAGCGCCGGGATGACGGGTGGCACATCGTTCATGGAAGACTATACCTATCATCTGCATCCCGACGGGCACAAGGTGCTCGGCGCACACATGCTGGAAGTGTGTCCGACGATTGCAGGCAGTAAGCCCAGTCTCGAAGTCCATCCACT
>CAZTLI010000466.1:0-4325 GCA_964614375.1 uncultured Anaerolineaceae bacterium | reverse complement strand
CCACGGCGACCCGACGCTTGCCGAAACAGTAGGCCGCCTCAAACACGAACGCGGCGCGACACTGGCAATACTCGCTAAAATTCCCGAATCGTTCCCGGCAGAACATCCCGGCAGTTATACCCGTATCGCTATCAGCGTCATCAGCAGTCCACAGCATGACCGCCAGCATCATCAACAAATTCAGGACGCGCTCAAAACCATTCGCGGTCAATAATCTCGGCTGGATGACAAGCGCTCTGCAAAAACGAACGCCCCTGCATCAATCACAGGGGCGTTTTATGTGGGGAGACAGGTGGGTCGTCGCTAGACGTATTCTTCGTCGTCCTGTTTGGGTTTGTCTTCATAACGATCCATCTTCGGGCGATACTGTCCGCCGAAGAGCATGAACAACCCCAGCACAATCAGCAGGATAGGCCACAGATTGCCGAAGCTGATATTCAGTGCGCCCGGCAGCCAGAAAACGAGGCCGATACCAATCACCCAGAACGCGCCCGTCGCATGATTCAAAGGGCGACCCTGTGCAATCGTCTTGGCAATCATCGACGCGCCGATGACGAACATGATACCGGGCCACCAGAAGCCCGTGAGGAACAGCAGTGCCAATCCAATCAGGAAAACACCGCCACTAACCTGGTCTGCATTTTGTCGATTATTCATGGTGTGTCACTACCTTAGTTTAGGGGTATCCGGTCAATTGCAATTCGGTTAAACAAGCACTTCATTTTTGCGCTTGGGTTTTTCGTCGTCATAACGGTCGTCTTCGCTCGACCAGCCGAGTTGTTTTTGTCCATACCCCAACAGCATACTCGCGCCGACGAGGATGAGCAGGAGTGGCAAACTGAAACCAATCGCGAAGACCAGTCCCAGACCAATCATCCACACACCACCCTGTACATTATACCATTCCTGACCTTCCGCCATGCCGCGTGCGATGGTGCTTGCGCCGATGACGAATAGGATACCGGGAAACCAGTAACCGGTCATGAACACCAGTGCCAGACCAATGAGAAACACACCGCCCGAAATTTGTTGTGAATGTGCCTTTGAAACCATCGTTCCTTATGCTCCCTGCGGGGTTGTTATGCCCCGAATCTGTGCGAAATCTATCACTCTGTACGCAACCTGATGCAAAAAGTTGCAAGAGATTGCAACGCTAACGCAATTTTGTGCCATAATGTAACGAGTGATATTGGCGAGAACCTATTCATTAAGTCTGGCACGATGCAACTACAAGCGATTAACGAACTTCCCCAACTATTACAGAAAGCATCCACACCATCGGCAGCGGCACAACTCCTTGTGGACTGGCTCGCGGAACATCTCGCGCCAGCGGCTGTGAGCTTGCTGCCCGGTTCAGGCGCTATGGTCGAACTGCTTGCCAGCCGGGAGTATACGCTGCCGACGGGGGTGCCGGTTTGGATGCAGCAAGCCCAGAACTGGAAAACGTGGGACACACCCTTTGTCCACGATGAGAAAAGTCGGGTGCGCGGTGTGCCTACTGAAGAAACGGCAGTGCTCGTCCCGGTGCGCCATCAAGACCGTCCCTACGGCCTGCTCTGGGTGGCGGCAGGGGCGGATTCAGCGCCTCAAGCCATGCTGCTGGCCCACATTCTGGCGGCACACCTGGATCGCTTAAATACCGACAAGATGTTGCAGGATGCCCACATCCTCGCCGCCCATATCTCGCGCGCCAGCAGCCCGGCACAGGTGCTGGAATTGGCGACGCGCGGCCTGCACCTGCTGTTCAATGTCGATAATGTATCGGTGGTGCGCTTTGAGCCAGATGATGTGAGTGCGGAGATTATCGCCCAGTATCCCCTGCACTATGGTATCGGCTTCGATATTGACATGCGGGATTACACCCTCTTTGATGAGTTATTCATGCACCAGCATGTACTGGTCTATGATGGTCAGTCCGATGTCGTGACCAACCAGACCATTCGCGACTTACTGGTCGAAGCCGAAATTGCCCGTGTTGTACTTGTGCCGATGGTCGCCGAAGCGCATGTGATCGGGTCTGTCTCGTTGGAAACCGCCGACCCCAAGCGGCAGTTCACCCACCAGGAGCAGCACATCGCGGCGATGCTGGGACGAGTCATTGGCGCGGCTTATCACGATGCACGGCATCAATCGCAGACCGATTCAACAGTCAGTGAAACACTCTTCCGACAGTTAATCGATAAAGCCAACGTCGCCATCGAAATCAATGACTTTGATGGCACGCTGATGTACCGCAATCACGCCTGGAACACCCTATTCGGTCATAAAGCGACTGACCCGATCAAATTTGAAGATCGCTTCCCTAAAGAGGTGCGGCAGACATTGGAAACCGTCATCAAGCCCGCCAGCCTCAAACCCGAAGGCTGGCAGGGGACAGTGCTGCAAAAACGCGGCGACAGCACCCAGTTCGAGGCGAATCTGGCCACTGTCGGTCTGCATAATAGTGAAGATGCCCTCATCGCCCGCAGTGTCATCACGACAGATATTACCCAATTGCGCCAGGTGATGGAATCGCTCAAACAACAAACGACCCGGTTGGGCGCTGCCGCGAGTGTGTCGCAGGCGATTATTTCTAATCTCGACCTGAACACACTGCTGCGGCATGTGACCGCACTGCTGTGCGACCGCTTTGGGTATGACTGTGTGCAGGTGCTGACGGTGAATGACGCGCGCACTGACCTGGAATGCCGCATGGCCTACACCAGCGATGGTGAAGTCGATATGTTGACTCTGAAAGACAAGACCCTGCCGCTGGCGACAATCAGCCTGTGTACCGAGGCTTTCAATAAACGGGAAGCGGTCAGCGCGCCCGATGTCACAAAAGCGGATCACTATCGACAGGGAATACTGGTCGCGGATGTTGGTTCGGAAGTGGTGCTGCCCCTGCAAGCCGGGGGCGAGACCCTGGGTGTGGTTTCGATCCAGAGTCGCCAGACTGATGCGTTTGAACCCGATGATATGGACGTGCTGCAAAGTATCGCCGACCAACTGGCGATTGCCATCTATAACGCGCGACTGTTTGGCGAACTGCGGGCGCGGGCGCAAGATATGGCGGCGCTGACCGAAGTCAGTATGCTGGTCAATGTGACGTTTGAAGTTGCCGATTTAGCGCGTTATGTGTATGAAGCATTGGCGCGCGTTCAGGAACCAGACGAATTCCGCTTTGCGCTCTATAACCCCGAAAAAGATGAGGTGCAGGTGATGCACTTCCGTCATGAGGGCATGACCGAATACACGCAGCCTGTCATTGTCAATAAAGACCTCATCTCGCGCATTATCATGGAAGCGACGCCCTTTTTCTGGCGCAATGAGACAGAACGCGAGTCGATTGCCGGCTACCTTCAACCCAAAGAGGATGAGACGCTGCCATTGTCTTTGCTGGGCTTGCCTTTGATGGTGAAAGACCGCGTGATTGGCGCGATTTGTTCACAATCGAATTCATACAATGCGTTTGATGAAAATGATTTGCAACTCATGCTGACATTCGCCAGTAGCGCGGCGATTGCGCTGGAAAATACCAACCTGTTCCAGTCGATGAATGAACGGGTGCTGGAACTGGCGGCGCTCAATGAAATCAGCACAGTGCTGGCGCGCTCGTTCGGCAGTGACGACATCTGGGGTTCACTGCTGGATCAGGTATCGACATTATTTGATACGACGATGATTTTTGTGGGTCTGCACGATGAAGAGACCGACCAGCTCCGGCTGCCGCTGGCGTATGAAAATCATCAGCGATTACCGGTAAAAACCGTGCCACTGGCGGGCATGAGCCGCGTCGTCATCGAAACGGGTCAAACCCTGCATTTTCATGATTTGCAGCGCGAAAAAGCGCGCCTGCGGGAACTCAAGATTAAACGCGCGATCTTAGGCAAGGATCGTCCAGCCCGGTCATGGATCGGCGCGCCGCTGCATAATCGTGACAATCGCGCAACCGGGCTGATTAGCATCCAGCATACTGAACCGAATATGTATGACGACCACGATGAATCGCTGCTGCGGACGATTGCCGCACAAATCTCGTTGGCGCTGGATAACAACCGTTTATTGCAGGCCGAACATGAACGCCGGATGATCGCCAACAGCCTGATTGAAGTGGGTCAGGTCGTGACATCGACACTCGAACCGGATACGGTCTTGAATCGGGTGCTTGACCAATTGCAGCGCGTGCTCGCGTATGACGCCGCAACGATTATGCTGCCACCCGATGGGGGCAAACCCGGTGAAATGGTGATTCGCGCGGCACAGGGATTTGAAGCTGGTCTTGTCGGTCAAACCATCCCCTTCGCGCCGAATAGTCTCGTCGTGAAAGTCTTCGATAGCCAGCA
>CAZTLI010000465.1:0-4334 GCA_964614375.1 uncultured Anaerolineaceae bacterium | reverse complement strand
TACCTCCGATTTTCCGCTGACAGCGGGTTATCCCACCAGCGCATGGGGCGCGGGTGATAGTTGGGATGGTTATCATATACTCTACGTGCCCGGTAGTCTGGAACGGGGTGATTATGGCATCGTCGTTGAATGGCTGGATGACAGTGGAGCAGTCATCGCCACCAGTGACCCTATCGCCATTATGCACATCACGACACCTGAGCGCAGCTACAATGTGCCCGATACTATCCAGAATCCCACTGACCTGATATGGGATAACGGCATTCAACTGCTCGGATATGACGTGACAACAGAAGAGGGTTTAAGCATCACACTCTATTGGCGACCACAGGCACAAATCAACACCAATCTGCGTTACTTCGTCCATGTGATAGATGCGGAAGAGCGCATCATCGCCGTGCAGGATGGCATTCCCCTCAACTGGACTCGTCCCACGACGGGTTGGACTCCCGGCGAAGTGTTGACCGACACTTTCACGCTGACCGTGCCACCCGGCGACTATCTATTGCGTATAGGCTGGTATGACCCGCTGACCAACGCCCGCGTTACGCTGCCCGATGAATCAGACTCGGCTGTGTTGGAGATACCTTAAAAGCGCAACAAAGAGTCAAAGAGTGAAAAGAGTTCAAGAGAGTAGCGTGCCTCCGTCAACTAACCATCTCCGTCAACATAACCACTGCGTGACCAGCGGCGCTGCTTGTTGATGGCGATTTTCTGCTTGAACGACTCTTCGAGGTCGATGTCTAGCAGGTTGGCGAGGTCAACGGCGTTCCATATCACATCATAAATCTCCAGGCCGATGCGGTCTTTAACTGCCTTAAGCGTTTCAGGTGGTGTATCGGGATGGGCGGTGGTCAATTCAATCACTTCATCGACCACTTCACCCAACTCGGACATGAGATACAGGATGCGCCGTTCGGGTGACTGTGTATCGAAGTGCTGACTCAGCTTTTTGACATCTTCTTGAAATTGTCGAATGTTCAACAGTTTCACTTATCCCGTTTATCGTCATCCTCTGACCGATTCACAACCTTACGTAGAAGCCAATAGGCCAGCCCAATCCCACCGCCAATAATGCCGCCAGTCAGTGCAGATTGCAGTACCGCATCCCAATCCATACGTTCCTCCCGTTACAAATGAAAGTAGCCACTTGTTGTCAGTCTATCAGTATAACAACAATACGCAGCGACAGAAAATGGGTTAAACTATCCTGTGATTTCACGCGCGATACGGATAATCGCTTTAAGGCTGCGCTCGACATCTTCGTCTGTCGTCGCCCACGAGGATACACTGATTCGCATAGCGGTGTGACCCTGCCAGACTGTGCCACCACACCACAGCGTCCCATCGGCTTGAATAGCAGCGATGACCTTCTGAGTCGTCTCGGCATCACCAAACGTCACCAGCACTTGATTCAGTACCACATCATTCAATACTGTAAATCCCGCCGAGCGCAAGCCTTCTGCGAATCGTGTCGCCTGACGGCAGTTGCGTTCAACCATATCCGCCAGACCAGACCGTCCCAGACTCCGCAGCGCCGCCCAGACTTCAACACCGCGTCCCCGCCGCGACAGTTCGGGTGTGTAGGCATCGGGTTCACGACGATCACCCGCCAGCAAATAAGCCGCGCTGACCGATAATGCCGCCCGGAGGTATTCTGGATTACGGCAAAATACCAGCCCACTGTCATAGGGCACATTCAGCCATTTATGGGCATCCGTCGCCCATGAATCGGCCTTCCCAATACCCTCAACTAAATACGCACGAGCTGGCGCGGCAGCAGCCCACAGACCAAACGCACCATCCACATGCACCCATGCGCCTGACTCATGCGCGCTGTCGCAAATGTCGCCAATCGGGTCGAATGCGCCTGTGTTGACGTTGCCCGCCTGAACACACACAATCGTCGTCCCGGAAATCGGCGGTAGCTGGTCAGCGCGTATCCGTCCCTGACCGTCTACAGGCACACGAATCACACGATCACGTCCGAGACCGAGCATACTCAGGGCTTTCAGCAAACTCACATGCACCTCATCGCCGACGATAACCGTCACCACTGGCGCACCGAACAATCCCTGCGACTCGACATCCCAACCTGCCTGTTTTAATACGGCATGACGGGCTGCGGCTAAGGCACTAAAATTTGCCATTGTTGCGCCTGTGACAAAACCCACGCCCGACTCTGGCGGCAGATTGAGTACATCGAGCAGCCAGCGCATCGCCACCTCTTCAAGGGTCGCACTCACCGGCGATGAGATGAACAAACTCGCAATCTCATCCCACGCAGTAGTCAACCAGTTGGCGGCCACCGTCACCGGCAGCGCGCCACCCGTCACAAAGCCGAAGTACCGTCCCGAAGTCGTACCGACTGTCGCCGGAGACCCGGCCTCATCCAGCAATTGAATCACCGCTTCGGCATCAGTGGATGAGTCGGGCAGCGGTTCGTCGAACTGTTCGAGTCCCGCAAGCGCCTCAGCCGACGGAAACACCCGGCGCGCATTGATTTCTGCGGCATAGCGGGCAGCACGTTCGGCGGTTTTATGCAGCAAATCTGACATCTCAGTCTCCTCCAGGGTACACAATCGCATTTGACGCGGTAGCATCGTATCGAAATCAGGCTAGAATAATATCAATTGAAATATTTTTCGGAGTATAGTCCGATGAAGATACCCATTCGTTTTTTTACTGGCCTGTTGCTTCGCACTATTCATTGTACTGGCTGTCAATCTCCCGTATAGTTCCGCACAAGACGATACCTGTCCCGCAATCGTGCAAATGGCGCTGGAAGCCACCGATTCCGCGTGCAGTGATACCGGACGCAACCAAGCGTGTTATGGCAATGTGCAGGTCGCGGTAGACATCTCTACAGGTGAAACGGTTTTTGAGCAGGCGGGCGATCAGGTCGATTTAACCATCGTACAATCGCTGCACCTGAGTCCGATGGACGAAACCGAAGGTGTATGGGGAGTCGCGCTACTGCGCGTGCAGGCCAATATTCCCGATACTCTGCCCGGTCAGAATATCACATTTTTGCTGTTTGGCGATGTCGATATCATGAATGCGGGCACAGCCGCGCCACCCACAGTCACAGTCACATCCACTGGTTCAGTCAACTTACGCTCCGGGCCGGGTACGGATTTCGCTGTAGTGAACACGCTGGCGGCAGATGAAACAGCAGCAGCCAATGGTCGGAATGCGGACAGTTCATGGCTGCGATTGACATTCAGCGATGGTTCGACGGCATGGGTCTTCGCGCAGCTTGTCACAATAGAAGGGGATATATCTTCGCTGGCGGTGGTCAATGCAGGTGACGAAGCCCCAGCGACAGACACAAATCCCATGCAAGCGTTTTATTTCCGCAGTGGGGTCGGCGATGCGGGCTGCGAGACTGCACCCAACAGCGGCATTCTCATCCAGACTCCCCAGGGTGTGACAGAGGTCGTCCTCTCGGTCAATGAAGTGACCATCCGGTTGGCATCAACTGCTTTCCTGCAAGCCGAAGAAGATGACGAAGAAGGCACGCTCTACATTTATCTACTCGAAGGGCATGGCATCATCGAAAGCGCGGGCGAGCAGCAGCTTGCACGGGCAGGCACAGTCGTCACCGTGCCATTGGATGCTGATCTCGCGGCGTCTGGCCCGCCGTCACTGCCACACCCATATGCTGCCGCCGATGTACAGGGATTGCCCGTCGGCACAGGTGGCACAGAAGCCGTCGAAATCGCTCAACCGCTGTCTGAGGACGAAATCGAGCAGCAGGGTGTGCCCATCTCTGGTGAATGGTTTGGGGCGTTCATCGTTGAGCGCGGCACATTCACCTGTGCCGATGGTCGCAGCGGGCCGTTCGACGCCTCCGGTTCAAATGGCCCCCGTATCATCGAAACGTCAGCCGATGGCGAGACCTTTACCCTATCTGCACCGGGAACGCCCTTTAATGTCGAAGCACAGCGAACTGCTCCGGGTGTATATCACGCGACTGTCGATGCGGGTGGTGGCGCAACCGACAACCTGACGTGGCGTGTCCTCGCCCCGGATCGTATGGAAGGCGATGAAGTCATCTCGACACCGGATGGCTGTGTCATCTCGATTCCGTTCACCGTCGAATTGACCACACCATCGGAGGAGTAGGGCGGCGTTAATCTGAAAACAGTCTGAATATTGCCCGACGCCACAGTGTGCTACAATAGCGCCTGGATGTTCGCTTAATTGCGGGGTGATTCCGTCAATGACGGTCATACAGTAGAAGCGTAAACCCATCTACAGCCTTGCAGCGCAGTAATCAACACGCATTACGGCGCTGTTGACCATGCCTGCCGCAAGGGTCTTTACTTTCG
>CAZTLI010000464.1:0-4337 GCA_964614375.1 uncultured Anaerolineaceae bacterium | reverse complement strand
TGCTGGTCGTTCTTGTGGATATAGCGCCCGCACGCATTGGCCTGCCAGACTTCAATCAGGGCATTGGGCACAGGCCGATTGGCCTCATCCACCACCCGCCCGACGACGATTATCCGTTCGCCAAGCGGTTCGCCATTCACCACCGCGTTTTTCGTCAGGTCATTATCCAGCGGCTGAATGGCGTTATGACCATAGACCGGCCCCGTCAATTCCGACAGCGTGTGCGGCGTCGGGACGAGCGGCTTGCGCGGCGAACGCGGCACCGTCGATTTATAGGGTTCGTGTAAATAGGGTGGGTGTATATTTCTATCTAAGCGAGTCACAATATCCGTTTTGGGATTTGCAGCCATCAGTCTTCCTCCTGATTATTTTCTGCTGCGCGTTCCGCATACACTCTTTTGGCGACGCTGAAGGCGGTGTTCGCCGCCGGGACGCCGGCATAAATCGCCACCTGTAGAAAAACCTCTTTGAGCTGTTCCGGTGTGACACCGGTGTTCTGTGTCGCCCGGATGTGCATGGCGAGTTCGTGTTCTTTGCCCAGCGCCGCCAGCAGCGCCAATGTCAGCATATGGCGGGTCTGATGGTCTAGGCCGGGACGCGCCCACACACTGCCCCACGCCGTCTCGGTGATGAATCGTTGAAAGTCAGCGTCGAAGTCGGTGGCATTGGCAGTCGCGCGATTGACGTGCGCGTCGCCCAGCACTTTGCGCCGGACGGTCATGCCCTTTTCGTATTTGTCGTCAGACATCATCGTGATTGATTGTCTCTATTCACAGGCCACATCAGTCATTTTTCAATTAGGGAGTATACATAGTGTATACAAAACAATGCAAATATTTCATTTTTGTGACGGATGCAATTAAATCGCGCTGTTTGTGTATACATTATCATGATATTTCAATGCGTATGCCTTTTACAATAACCCGCTATTCTGAAGAAAGTGCTGTATCGCGTGTGCGGTAGCGTCAGGCTGCTCGACACACGGCAAATGACCGGCCCCGTGTATCAATTGGAACTGCGAATCGGGCAGTGACTCAGCGAATGCGCGTACCAGTTCCGGCGTGGTTGCGGCGTCTTCCGCCCCACAGATAACCAATGGCTTTGCCTGGATTTTTGCGACTGCTTCGCGCATATCGGCATCGCGCAGCGACTCGCAGGTCCCGGCATAGCCTTCGACGGGCGTGCGCGCCAGCATGTGCATATAGCCGCGATAGGCGGCGGGTTGCGCCTCAGCATACGACGGCGCGAACCAGCGGGTGACTATCGTCTCGCTTAGATACGCCATACCGTGTTCCCGCAGTGTGTTGATGCGCGTGTTCCACATCTCCTCTGTGCCAATTTTGGCGGCGGTATCGCAAAATATGGCGGCTTTCACCCGTTCTAGATAGCGAATCGCGACATTCATCGTTATCTGCCCGCCCACCGATATGCCCACTATCACCGCGGACGGGATTTCCAGCGCATCCAGCAACCCGACTAAATCATCCGCATGGTCTTCGATACGATACGGCGCAGGCGGACAATCCGACAGGCCATGACCGCGCTTGTCGTAGCGGATGATGCGGCATTCATCGGCAAAATGGGGCACCACGCCATCCCATGTGCGAAAGTCCGTCCCCAGTGAATTGGCGAACACCAGCGGCAGCCCATCCGCACGGCCTGATTCGGCATAGTGCAGGGTGAGTCCGTTGGCGGTGATGAATGTCAGCCCCATAGACATCGTAAGCCTCTAGCGAATGGTCAGCGGCAGGCGGGCAAAGCCCCGAAAGTTCGGCGTCTGCACCCGTTTCGAGTCGGACAAATCTATCGTCCAGCAGTCACTGGTGTTAATCAACTCGGTGAAGATGGCCTGTGTCATCAAGCGACCCAACGGCGCGCCTACACAAAAATGGATACCCGACCCCAGCCCGAGATGGTTGTTTTTCCCACGATGCAGGTCGAAGGTATCCGGGTCATCGAAGGCGCGTTCATCGCGATTGGCAGCGCCGATGTGCAATAACACTTGCGAATTTTCCGGGATGACCGTGCCGTGTAATTCGACATCCTGTGTCGGCGTGCGGACGAAACCCTGTGCCGCCGCGTCCCAGCGCATCCCCTCCTCGACGAGATTGGGGAACAGGTCGTTATTATCCTGCACCTGTTGATAGATGTGCGGATGCAGTGCCAGCGCGTGGGTCATGTTGGTGAACAGGTTGTTGGTCGATTCAAAACCCGCGACCAGAAATGTCATCGTGGTGACGACGACCTGCTCAAATTCAAGGCGCTGACCGTCTTCTTCGGCGGTAATCATCGCCGTCATCAGGTCGTCTTCGCCCTGCTGCATCCGCTTTTCAGCCAATTGACCCAGATAGTCGCGCAGATGCCGCATCGCCACGTCCTGCGGCGCTTCCTGACCTTCGGGCGCTGCTTCGCGCAGGAAAAAATCATCCAGCCAGTGCCGCAGTTGGATGAAGTCGTCCTCTGGCACGCCGAACATCGCCCCCAATATGGCGGCATTAAACGGCGCAGAAATGTCGGATACAAACTCAATCGTGCCTTTGTCATAGGCCGCTGTGCACAGCTCCCGTGACAGATCATAGATTCGCGGTTCGAGTGCGGCGACAGTACGCGGTGTAAACGCCTTGTTGACCAGCCTGCGGGCGAAAGTGTGTTTGGGCGGGTCGGTTGTGCCCAATGTTTTGCCAATGCGTGATGGCATATCATTGAGCAGATTGCCGCGTCGCTGTGACGACCACGTTTTCCAATCTTTGAAAGCGTTGGTCACATCATCAAAGCGCGTCAACACCCAGATGTCTTCAATCGAAGAATAATGCGCCGGGTCTTCATCACGCATCCATTTATAGAAGGGATAGGGGTCGGGTTCAGCCACCGTCAGCAGCCGGTATTCATTCGCCATAATCAGCACCCTTATATCTACTGATCCAACCCTGACAATCTAAACTGCAAAAACCTGTGTGGGTCTTGCAGACAGCGGATTTCAACCCGTTGCAGCGGGCTCATGCGGTGCTGACAGCACCGTTGTCTGGAAGAGGGTTTGGATGACAGAGTTTAACAAGTTGTGTTCGCCTCAGCACCTACAGCCCAAAGCGTATCTATACCCTTAACCGCCGGTCTCCAGGGGGATGCGGTTGGTCATTTTCTGCAAAATTTTCAATACTGTATCGCGCTCTTTGTCTGTCAGCCCGGTTTCTTCAGCATACCGATCTTCAACCTCAAACGCGATGTCGCGAATCTGGTCGAGCAGGGCGCTGCCTTTTTCCGTCACCTGCACAAATTGCACACGACGGTCATGGGGCGAACGCACACGCTTGAGCAGCTTCCTTTTTGACAAATCATCAAGGATGCTGACCATCACAGGCGGCGTCGTGCCGACGTGCAGCGCAATATCCTTCTGCGAGACTTCAGGATTGTTCGACACAAATTCGAGCGTGATAAACTGCTTGGGCGTCAATTTTAGCGGAGTCAGCAAATCCGTACAGAGTTGTGTCACACGCAAATGCGCCAATCCCAGCAAATGCCCCACAAGCTGCGGTAAATAACTATAGTTAACCGCTTCTTGTTCGGTTTGTGCGCCATCCGGGGCGATGGCGGGCGGAATAGATTCAATCAAAAGTCGTTCAGTTCCTAATCATTCAAAACAGTTTCGTTCATTATGTGAACGATTTAGCGATTTGTCAAATTTTGGTGCGTATCATACCCCCGCCACCGCCTGTCCGTTGGCCTGAATCGTGAGTTGGGTGGGATTGGATGTTCGCATGGCGGCGTGCAGAAAACAGGTTTGCTCACCCATACTCAGCAGTTGTTGGGCATCTTGTTCGCTTTGATTGAAGCGGACGTATAAATGGGTATCCACCGGGTCGGCAATCGCCACACCATCGACCTGACGATAGCTCGAATCCTGCACAATGGCATACGACTCCAGCGGCTGCTTGACGATATGGGCATAGCGTCCGATTTGTGTCATGTAACAGAAGCCGACGCCCGCCGCCAGATACGACAAACTGGACGGCGCGTGTTCGCTGTCGGAATCGTCACTCAACACGCGGAACACACTGCCAATCGGTTTAAATAGTTGGATGATGACCTCTTTCAAACCGTCGGGCCGAATCGTGGCGATACCGCGTACATGCAGCGTGCGTTTCTGCTCCGATTGCAGACTGCTGCCCGCGCCACCTTCGACATTGAACAATTTCTCGGCTGAAGACTGTTTGACGATAATATCGGGTTGATAGGTACTGGCGTTCAGTGGCTGCGTTGCATCGAATAGCGGCTGCGGGTCAGCGACAAGGGCTTTGGGCGATGGCTGTACGCGCGTGACCGGGATTTGAACGCCGTTA
>CAZTLI010000463.1:0-4338 GCA_964614375.1 uncultured Anaerolineaceae bacterium | reverse complement strand
CGACGACAGCGGATGCTGTGGTGGCGGTGGTGGTTGCGGGTGCTAGATGCAACGGGGCGTGCCGCGTGTACGCCCCAGCCTGATACGACAATGACGAATGTGAGGATTATGATGAGCAGCAAAACCTATTTTGACAACGTAGCAACAAATTGGGACACAATGCGGCAGGGGTTTTTTCCTGATAACCTACGCGACAAGGCCTTGAATGCGGCGGGTGTTCAATCGGGACAAATTGCCGCTGACATTGGCTCTGGCACAGGCTTTCTGACCGCCGCGCTGGTACAGGCCGGATTACAGGTCATCGCCGTTGACCAATCACAGGCGATGCTCGACCAGATGCGTCAGAATTTCGCGGATGTTGATGCAATTGACTATCGCGTCGGTGAATCGGAGAGTCTGCCGATAGCGGATGTCAGTGTCGATTATGTTTTCGCCAATATGTATCTGCATCACGTCGAACGTCCGGCAGTGGCGATTCAAGAGATGGTGCGAATTCTGAAACCGGGTGGCAAACTGGTCATCACTGACCTCGATGAACACACCTACGAATTTCTCATCACCGAGCAGCATGACCGCTGGATGGGCTTCAAACATGCCGATATTCAGAGTTGGTACATGGATGCTGGCCTGACCCACGTCTCGATTGATTGCACCGATGACTCCTGCTGCTCTAAATCCCAAACAACCGATGACGAAGCAGACATCAACGTCTTTCTGGCGGTGGGCACAAAAGTCGGTGGACAACCAGGTGACATTCACGCTGCCGTTCGTGAGCATTATGGCGCGATTGCCCGCAGTGGTGGGTCGTGTGGTTGTGGTGATGGCACATCATGCTGTTCACCAGCCGACACCATTTCGCTGGAAAGTGTCGCTGTTGGGTCGCACGCTGCAACGCTATATGGTGGCGATGCGCTCGTCGATTTGCCCTTCGATGTGACCGGAATTGCGCTGGGGTGTGGGGACCCGGTGGCGATTGCCAGCCTGAAACCGGGTGAAACGGTGCTGGATTTGGGCAGCGGTGGCGGTATTGACTGCTTCTTAGCGGCGAAACAGGTTGGCGAGAATGGTCACGTCATTGGCGTGGACATGACGCCGGACATGCTGGCGAAAGCCAATGGCAACAAAGCGAAAATGGGCGTGACCAATGTTGAATTTCGTGCCGGACAAATTGAGGCGCTGCCCGTTGATACCAGTAGTGTCGATGTGGTGATGTCCAACTGTGTCATCAACTTGTCGCCGGATAAAGCAGCGGTGTTCCACGAGACGTTTCGTGTGCTGAAACCGGGTGGACGAGTCTCTATCAGCGACATTGTGACCGAAGGGGCATTCACACCAGAAATGCGTGCGGATGCGTTGCAATGGGCGGCGTGCGTTTCGGGCGCGATTGATGTCGAAGACTATACCGCCTTGATGCGCGATGCCGGATTTGTCGATATTCAAGTCGTGGATAAATCCGACGCGGATGACATTATTTCTGTGCGCGATGGAATGCCGCGTATTTACAGTGCTCGAATTACAGCCTACAAGCCAATCATCTAGGAGATGTGAACCATGTTATCAGAGTATGTCGCCGATGCGATTGCGCGTGCATATCGTGCGGAACTGTTTCGTGAAGCCGAAAAACAACGTTTGCTGCGCCAGCTTCCTCAGCAGCCATCGCAGCGTAAAATCCGTTTTCTGACGGCGTTGCAAACAGTAAAGACCGACCAGACTGACCGCTTGACTAATCGCCAGCCTGCGATACCAACTTTCACTCCAGACATGCTGTGCTGTGAACCTGCGGCCTAACAACCGATGATGGGTGAGAAGGGCAGTCCATTGCGGATTGTCCTTTTTTGTTGTTTCCAGCACTTAAAAACGGTTTTCATTCGCCCATTTCCTGATAGAATCTCCACAAAAATCAATTGCAAGTGGATGATTGTTGATGCGTAAACTCGAGATTAACCGAATAGATTTTGAACGCTGCTTTGAAAAAAACGACTATGAATCGGCAGCCTATTTAGACAGCGAAACGGGTCAAGTCCTGTGTGTCACCGGTGATGTTATGAGTGAAGTTGAACTGCTGGTTGAGGACGCAGACAGCACACTGGATGATGTGTTTAACGCGATTGAGACGGCGGACTGGCAGCGGGATGATTATGGCGCTGCGGCGCGTATCTTGTTTGATACTGATAATCGCTATCGTTTGCTCCCCAAACAGGACTCGCGGGTCGGTTATCGTGATATGCAAGATTTCATCGCACAGGTAGAAGACGAAAATTTGCGCGAGCTGCTCGAAATGGCGATTGATGGTTCGGGGGCGTTCCGTCGATTCAAGAATGCGTTAATGCGTTATCCCCAGACGGAGGAAGCGTGGCTTAAGTTCCGTGATGGACGTGAACAGGAGCGCATGATGGCATGGTGTGAACTGGAAGAAATCGAACCGGACTTCGTGTGACCTGATCACCCAGGCTATCACACAAGCGCCTCTTCTATCGCGCATTCGTGTTAGAATCAGCTTAAATGCTCACGATATTTTAGTGATTGCTAACGTATAATGCGAGCAATCAATCGGGAGTGTACTGACCTGTTGCAACAGGAGACATAATCTATGGCTTCGTCTGAATCGACGGCACAACCCGCCGCTGCTGATGTGTTCGGGGCGCTTGCCCATCCTGTCCGTCGGCAGTTACTTGTCCAACTGGTCGCGGGGGAACAAACGGCGAGCGAGCTGGCTGAACCGTACAATATCACCCGGTCTGCGACATCACAACATCTTAAAATCTTGATGGACGCGGGTTTGGTCGAGCGCGTGCGGCAAGGGCGCGAACAGGTCTATCACTTGCAGCCGATGCAGCTTACCACGGTCTATACATGGATTCGGCAGTTTGAGCACTTCTGGACGCAAAGTCTGGATACGCTCGACAGCGTGCTCGATGACATCGCTGCGGAAGAGGCGCGTGGCGATGATACGTAACATCAAGCTCGAACGCTTCTATCGCCATCCGCCGCAGCGTCTGTGGCGGGCACTGACCGAACCGGAATGGATGCGCCGCTGGATGATGGACTCGGACTTCAAGCCAGAAGTGGGGCACGAATTTGCCTTCCGTACCAATCCCGCCCCGTTGATGGGGTTTGATGGCGTGCTCTATGGGACAGTGCTGGAGGTCGATCCACCGAAACGGCTGGTCTACAGCTTCAAAGGCGGCGCAATGAAACACGACACCACCGTCATCTGGACATTGACTGAACGCGATGGCGGGACGTGGCTGCGGCTAGAACATCTCGGCTTCACCGGATTAGGTGATGTATTTGTCAGTGGCATCATCGAATTTGGCTGGCGTGGCATGTTGCGGAAACTGACTCCGACGCTTGCTAATATGCAGACAAATCCACTTCGTGAGCAGTAATCAGATACTGCCGCATTCAAGCAAGAAATCATCACGGGCGTGGCGCGATGACCATGCCCGTTTTCATGCTGATAGATACTACGGCGGCTAAACTGCATCCATGTTCTTGATGACCTGTGTGGCGAATTCGCTGGTCGCAACTTCTTTCGCGCCGTCCATCTGGCGAGCGAAGTCATAGGTGACGATTTTCTGGTCAATGGTCTTTTCAAAGGCTCTAGTGATGCGGTCGCCCGCATCGAACCAGCCAATATGTTCCAGCATCATCACGCCGCTGAACAGCAGCGAACCGGGATTCACCTTGTCCAGGTTGGTGTACTTGGGTGCGGTGCCGTGTGTAGCCTCGAACAAGGCAATTTCGTCGCCAATATTCGCACCGGGCGCAATCCCCACACCGCCGACCTGCGCCGCCAGCGCATCACTGAGATAGTCACCGTTGAGGTTGGTCGTGGCGATGACATCGTGTTCTGTCGGGCGCAGCAGCATCTTCTGGAACATGATGTCGGCAATCACATCCTGAATCAAAATCTTGCCTTCGGGCACTTTGCCGCCATGATTGGCTGCGACCTCATCCCACGAAATGGTTTCGTTGGGGAATTCCGCCGCTGCTAATTCATAACCCCACTTTTGGAACGCGCCTTCAGTGAATTTCTGAATATTGCCTTTGTGGACGAGGGTCACGCTTTTGCGCTTGCGTTCGATGGCGTATTTAATCGCCGCACGAACAAGGCGTTTGCTGCCAAATGGACTGATTGGTTTAATGCCCAACCCTGAGTCTTCGAAGAAATGCGGTGCATCCATTTCTTCACGCAAGAATTTCGCCAGTTTTTTGTTTTCTGGCGTGCCCGATTCAAACTCAATCCCGGCGTAGGTGTCTTCGGTGTTTTCGCGATAAATGACGACATCAACATCTTGCGGATTTTTGACCGGGCTGGGTACACCACGATACCAG
>CAZTLI010000462.1:0-4350 GCA_964614375.1 uncultured Anaerolineaceae bacterium | reverse complement strand
GATGGCCTGGTAGCGATTCTCAGCACGCAGTCGGATTTTGATGTGATCGATGTCGCTGTTAATGGCAGGGAATTGGTCACTAAAGCCAATCATAGCCATCCAGACATCATTCTCACCGATTTAGAAATGCCGGAGGTTGATGGCGTTGAGGCGATTAAACAGATTCGATCCGTTCATGCCGATGTTGAGTTTATTGTATTCACCGCCTTCGACACCGACGAACGGATTGTGGCGGCGGTGCAGGCTGGGGCGAAGGGCTATTTGTTGAAAGGCGCACCGCGCGAAGAAGTGTTTAAGGCGATTCGCGTGGTGAGCGAGGGTGGGTCGCTGCTTGAGCCTGTGGTCGCCTCGAAACTGCTGCAACACATGACCGGTAAAGCCAGTCCACAGCACGATATGCCTGAACCGCTGACCGAACGTGAACTCGAAGTTTTGCAACATCTGGCGCTTGGGCAGACCAACAAGGAAATCGCTGCGGAACTATTCATTACCGAGCGGACTGTCAAGTTTTATGTGAGCGCAATTCTGGGCAAGTTGGGGGCGGGCAACCGGACTGAAGCGGTCGCGATTGCGGCACAGCGTGGACTGGTCAAATTATAATCGAGGATGTTATGGCGAAAAACGTCGGTATTCTCACCGCGGGTGGCGATACACCGGGTCTAAATGCTGCGATTCGTGCAATTGGCAAGGCTGCCCACAATACCTATGGGATGCAAATTGTCGGTATACGGGACGGCTTTCGCGGGCTGATGGAAAATCGCATGGCGACACTCGGTTGGCAAGACCTGTCCGGTATTCTCACAGTCGGCGGCACGATTCTGGGGACGAGTCGTGATAAGCCACATAAGATGCCCCTCGGTGGCAAGACGGTGGATATGACCGATGCAATAATCGAAAATTATAATCGTCATCACCTGGATGTATTAGTGTGTTTAGGCGGCGGTGGCACACAAAAGAATGCCTATCGGTTGATGCAGGCCGGCCTCAATATCATGACACTGCCAAAGACGATTGATAACGATGTGGCGATGACCGACGTTTCATTCGGGTTCGATACCGCGTTGAATATCGCGACGGAGGCAATAGATCGCTTGCACAGCACCGCGCACAGTCACCACAGGATTATTGTGGTCGAGATTATGGGGCATAACACGGGCTGGCTCACGCTCAGCGCGGGGATTGCCGGTGGCGCGGACGTGATTCTCATCCCCGAAATTCCATACAATGTTGAAATCATCGCCGAAGCTATTCGTGGGCGACGTTTTGCGGGGTCGAATTTTAGCATTGTGGCTGTCGCAGAAGGCGCGCTGTCGCGGGAGGACGCCGCTGAACTGCAAGCAGCTAAAGAAGCAGTCGAAAAAGCCGAAGATAACGCGACAAAGAAAAAGGCGAAGGTCGTCTATGCAGAATTAGAGGCCGCCCGTTCATTTAGCACGGTGCGCCTGGCACAGCGTCTTGAAGAACTGACACTTCTGGAATCGCGCGTGACGATTTTAGGGCATGTGCAGCGTGGCGGGACACCTTCGCCGTTCGATAGATTGTTGGCAACAAGGTTGGGGACCGCCTGCGCGAAGTTGATTCAAGATGGGGTGTATGGGGTCATGGTGGCTGCGCGCGGTGAAGATGTCGAAGCTGTGCCGCTGGGGGAGGTTGCTGGCAAACGCCGTACCGTACCGTTGAACCATCCCTGGCTTGCCAGCGCTCGCGAACTGGGAACGTGTATGGGCGATTAGCCTGTACGAAAGTATGACAGTGAATTGACCCGTTGCCTGATGTAATGGGTCTTTTTGTATGTGATGATAGACGCATGGTGAGTAGTGCGGTGAATCGTTAACGTGCGAAAGGACATGGAGATGCGAAAACTGCATATAGTGGGCATTGGTGGAACGTTGAGCAAACATTCAAAGAGTTTATCAGCGCTCAAATTCGCATTATCTAGTGCAGAGGCGGCGGGTGCATCGACAGACCTGATTGACCTGCGAGAAGCGAATTTGCCCATATTTGACCCGGAGCAGTCGCTCAGTGAATGCCCGGAGGTTGTGCAGTCGTTCATTAAACGCAGTCGTGCAGCCGATGGCATGATATGGAGCACGGGTGGCTATCATGGCACGCTGGCGGGTGTGACAAAAAATGCGATTGACTATTTTGAATATTTGGAAGACGACGATAGACCGTATCTGCACACTCGCGCGATTGGCCTGATTGCGACGACGGGGGGCGGGATGGCGGGTGTGAATGCCCTGAGTGCGATGGTACACAGCGTTCACGCCTTGCGCGGCACAGTCGTTCCATTGCAAATTGCGATCCCGCAGGCTAGCACCATTATTGACCGTGCTGGCACGATTTCTTCTGAAAAGTGGCGTTCACGACTGGAAAAATTAGGTGTACTTATCGTTGACTTTGCTGCTCGTTTGCAGGTTGCGTTTCAGTCAGATACTGCAAATACAGGGAATCCCTCCTGATGATGGGTCGAACGATGCGCGACATTGTTTGACCCTTTTTGTATCTAATATGGTTCACTTATACAAAAGGACTGACTTATGGTTACGACAACACAGCAATTTGTTCGTGCGACCACACTCACAGAACTGAAAAAAACCAACTGTATGAACGTGGTAACGGCTGGGCATACACTGGCGCTGTTTAATTACGATGGGACAGTTTTTGCGGTAGACAATCGCTGCCCCCACATGGGTTTTCCGCTGCATCAAGGCACAGTTCAAGATGGCATTCTAACCTGCCACTGGCATCATGCTCGCTTTGATCTTGCCAGCGGCGGGACTTTCGACCAGTGGGCAGATGATGTTCGCAGCTTTCCTGTCGAAATCCGTGACGATGAAATCTGGGTTGATATTGCGCCCCTGCGCGACCCACTGACGCATCAACAGAAGCGGTTGCAAGATGGGCTAGAGCGCAATATTTCATTAGTCATGGCAAAGGCTGTGATTACACTGTTGGAAGGTGGTGTCAATGCGGTTGATCCGTTCCGAATAGGGCTGGATTTTGGGATTAATTACCGCGAATCGGGTTGGGGACAGGGGTTGACTATCCATGCTTGTATGATGAACCTCCTGGATTATTTGGATCGAGACGATTACCCGCACGCGCTTTATCATGGTTTGTCCGCAGTCGCGAGTGACAGCGAGGGACATCCACCGCGCTTTGTGGTGAGTCCGCTGCCGGGTCCAACACCCGATATTGCAACCCTTAAACGCTGGTTCAGGCAGTTTATCGAAGTACGCGACGCCGAGAGTGCTGAACGCTGTGTCGTCTCGGCGGTGCGGGCAGGTGCGGATGATAAAGCGATGGCAGACATGCTCTTCGCGGCGACCACCGACCATCGGTATATTAATGGTGGGCATGTGCTGGATTTCACCAACAAAGCATTGGAGGCGTTGGATGTCGCTGGATGGGAACACGCAGAATTAACGCTCACCAGCCTGATTCCGTCGATTGCCAGCGCCACTCGTATGGAAGAGGACAGTTCATGGCGGACTCCGATTGACCTGATTCCCTTGCTGCACCACACATTCGATAAATTGTCGGATGCGGTTGAGTCTGGTCGCGGTAAACGCGGCACATGGGACGGACGGGCGCAGTTAGCGGATGCCATTCTCTCGCTCGAACCGCAAGACATCTTAACGACGATGTTGGATGCGGTGCGGGCAGGTTGTTCTGAGGTTGAATTGGCTTCGACAGTGAGTTATGCGGCGGCGCTCCGTATCGCACGGTTTCATATCAGCAACGAGTTCGGTGATTGGGACACTGCGTTACATACGTTTACATTTGCCAATGCCGTTGAACAGGGTTTGCGCCGGGTTGCATCGCCAGACCTGTTTAGAGGGGTGTTTGACGCGGCAATGAGCGTGTATCTGGATCGTTTCCTCAATATTCCCGCGACACCGCTTCCGAAATCCAATGGTAAAGTTGTGGATGCGGACACTATTCTGGCTGACTTGCCCCAATTATTGGATAAACAACAGCGCGTTAATCAGGCGGGGAATGGTGTTGGGCAATATCTATTTGCGGGCGGTGATGCCAGACGCTTGATGGCGGTGATGGGCAAGCTGCTGCTGCGCGAAGACCGGGACTTTCACACGATTCAGACCATCGAAGCGGCCTTTCGACAATATCGCTTGTTAGAAGGGCAGCCCGAGGCCGATTATGTGCTGGTAGCAGCGGCGCGTTATCTGGCGGCACACGCGCCAACCATGCGTGCTCAAAAGCAAACCTATCATATTGCTCATCGTCTAGCACATGGTGAACTGCTCTTTCAGGAGGATTAGTCACTATAATGGGGATATACGCTGGGTGTATCCCCTTTTTGCCGCTTTAATCTGACGAGATATT
>CAZTLI010000461.1:0-4358 GCA_964614375.1 uncultured Anaerolineaceae bacterium | reverse complement strand
CAAGAGCGCGAAATCACCGTGTTCTCGTCGGATGTGCGCGGCTTCACCACCTTTAGCGAACGCCTGCAACCCGAAGAATTGATGGAAACGATTAACAAATATCTGAGTATCGCCACCGACTCTATCAACCTCTATGAAGGCATTATTGATAAGTATATGGGCGATGCGGTAACGGGCTTTTTTAACACACAGTTGAATCCGCAAGAAGACCATCCGGTGCGGGCGGTGCAAGCGGCAATGCAGCTCATCCTCGACTTGAAGGCGCTGCACGAAGTCCTGCCCGAAGATGAACGCCTGTATTTCGGCATTGGCGTTCATACCGACATCGCCGTGTTGGGGAACGTGGGCGGGCCAGACCGGAAAGAATTCGCGGCGCTGGGTGATGCCGTCAACATCAGCAAATATCTTGAAGGCAACGCCGGCCCCGGCGAAGTCGTCATCAGCGAAACGACCTATCGACTGGTGGAAGACACGTTTGAATGTGAACGAATCGAGCCGACTCGTCCCAAACCCGGTTATGAAGATGTCGTCATTTACCGCGTCATCCGCAAGGTCAAGGGCGCAAAAACTGGCGCGCTCATGCTCGACCCCGAATTGGCGGCGATGCTGGCGGAACTCGAAAACGACAACCCCACCGCCGATTAAATTCTGTACAGACTCACTCCAACAGGCGCCGGGACTCTCCGGCGTCTGTTTTTTTATTTCGCGCCATAGACGCTCTTTTCCGCTAGTTCCGCTTTTATGCCAGCAGCCACTTTTCACCTAAAAAAATAGCCCTCCAACCCACGTTGAGGACTATTCCGTATTACATAGCAGGGCATCCGTTACAGACACCCTGCGTGAATATATTGAATGCAGACGTTACTCGGTTGAACCAGTCACGCCGAGCAGCAGTTGGTCAGAATACCAGACATCAATCGGGTCGGCGATTTCGCCAGCGGCGACAAATTCACTGCCATCTTGCCACGTCAATGGGCCTTCAAACAGGAAGAAGCCATCATTCGCTGCATCAAATTCGGCCTGACGACTGATGAAATCTTGCAGATTAGCAGTCGCCTCTTCGCTCAGTGCAGTGCCAAAGGTGAAGCCAACGCCGGACGAATCAATGTCATTCAGGTCATCCCAGTTGGGGCCGAACCAATCCCAGGCCTGCTCCCATGTGCCGTCCATGACCGACTGCACCAGACTGACATAGGTTGGTCCCCAGTTGAAGTAGGGCACACCCAGACACACCGCCTCGGCTGCGGCGCACGCAGCGGCATAGTCATAGGCCACCGCAAAGACATTTTCATCGGCTGCGGCGCGCTGCGCGGCGACGGTCAACGCTTCTGTCGTATCAATACCCGAAATCACCACATCGGCGCCATTATCGAAGAAGGAATTGGCTTCTTCTGTCGGGTCGAGCGTGACACCGGGGATATTGAACCAGAAGCCAATCCATGTCACCGTGAAAACGAGATCATCGGGATTACCGCCGCGATAATTCTCCCAGCAGTAACGCGCACCCAGATAAGCCGAGTTCGCCAGACGGATGGTCTCGTGATTGATCAGCGGCCCAAGATAACCGATGCTGCCCGTTTGCGTGGTGAGCGCAGCGGCACAACCCGCCATCTGCTTGCCCCATTCCATCTGCCCCATGGTGTTACCCAGATTGGACGGCGCTTCACCTGTCCGCGCGTCGTCACCAGATACATTGATAAACACCACATCGGGGAAGTCCGCCGCGACCGCCGTGGTATCTTCTTCAAAGGCGTCGGATGTCGTGAAAATCATCTGCGCGCCTTCATCGACCATGACCTGGACGACATCGCGCAGTGTGATTTCGGGCGCATCAGCCGGGTTCAAGCTCTCAAAAACCAGCATCCGCGTACCGGGCACATTTTCTTCGACATACAGCCCGCCTTCATAGTGTGCCTGACTCCAACCACGATCTGACTGTGGCCCGACCAGCACCATGCCGAAAACAAATTCGTCCTGCGCCACTGCCGGGACGAGTGCCATCGCGCCGATAGCCAACAGCAAGATAAACATCAACAATAGTTTACGATTCATAGCGTATGTGCTCCTCATGTTCCTGCTAAACATAATACGAAAACTCTACCTTAAGTTTAACCGCTCCCTCAAATACAGCAAGTAAAAAGGCACAGAAAATAGGGGCATTTCGTCATTCATTCCACACAAGACGATAGCGCCCGCGCGTCGAATCGGAGGTCGCCGTGTACATAAACGTTTCATCCTCGACAATGAGGATGTCGGCATGACCGATGCCAAAATTGAAGCCCATATCCATGATTACCGGATTAGCGGGATACTTTTCCCACGGGCCATCAATCGCTGTGCCGACTGACCGCGCGAAACCCAACCCGAATTGTGTATCCATGCCACGTTCCAGCACATCGGGGCCGCGCACACCCTCATACGCCATATAGTAATGGTCGCCGACGCGCACCACTTCCGCCGAACTGACATAACGAAAATCGAAATAGGCGTTGGCCTCCGCGCCGAACACATCCACCGGCCCATACTCGTCCGCGCTAGAAAACAGCGGGTCGGTATCACAGCGGCGAAGATTGCTCAAATCGCCACGACGGTCACCGCGATAACAGCGCATGTGTCCCGGGGCAGACCCGGCAGCGACAAACACATACAACGTATCGCCCTCGACATACACACCCGGCGGCGCGCCCACCAGACAATCGTGAATCTCGCCGCGAATGTTGGGATGTGCGCCAATCCGCTCGACCTCACTACAGGGCGAAAATGAACTGGGCCATGTGCCGCCCGGTGTACGCAGATACTGCCAGTCCGACCATACCCAGCCATCGGGCGAGGTGCGGAGGATCGTCTGTGCGTGCCATTCATAGGCTAAATAGACCGTATCACCGGTACTGAACACGCGCGGGTACTGCTGCGCGGTGATATGGTCGCGTTCATCATCACACGGGCACGATTGGCACGGCATCAGGCAAACCGGAGTCGTTAAATCGAACGAATCGCCGCCGTCGGTGCTTTCCCACAAGGTCATACAACCGGGAAAGGCCACTGGTTCGCCACACTGGTCGATGACACCGGCGGATTCATAGCTGGCGTGGAGATAGGACTGATACACCCCATCGCCCAGATACAGCGTGTCGCTTTCACCAATTGGCAAACCCACGTCCATCACGTCGATTGCCCACACCGCGCGCCCCTCCCAGAAATCTTCCAGCGTCGGTGGGGTGGCCTGTGCCGTTAAGCCGGTCTGCGCCCGAATCAACAGCAGCAATCCAACCAGCAGCAGCGGCGGGAACAAACGACGCGGTGCGCTAAAACTCTGCATGACAGTTCCTTTCGATAACGCGCTGCCTGAGCACGATTTTCAGTCCGGTGCTATTCTAATACATATCGGTTTCCGGCACATCACCGGCATGAAAATAGCTGCTGGCTAAGGGCAAGAGCGTGACGCTTAAAAGCGTATTCAGGAGTAAAAGAGCCAAAAGAGGAAAAGAGGGGTAAAGGGATTGGGGAATAGGTTTTAGGTTTTAGAGATGAATGTTTGTGGCATTGCCTAATGAGTCCTAGACAACAGCAAACCGACCCTACCTCAGTCCTGTTTTACTTGGCACTTGGAACTTGGCACTTGGAACTTGGCACTTGGCACTATTTTACGGGAGATGATACCATGCCCGTTACAGAAGGTTCGGCATTTACCCTGTTGTTTGTAGGTGGTTACATCGTCTTTGTCATCGTGTGGATAATGCTCATCGTCCCGCGTTTGCGCCCGCGCCTGCGGGATTATATCGGGGCGCGGTTGGGCGTGACGATTGTTGAGCGCCGCCAATTCCGCGCTTACAAGTGGGAAATAGCCGAACCCCACAACCGCCAGCAAGGTTGTCTGGTGACGATTGCGGAGTACGGGGTCGATTTTGGTTGTTTGGGGCTGCCCATCTTTTTGGTACTGGCGCTGGTCGTCATTGCGATGATGATTTTGTCGGGCGGCGGATAGGCTGAATCGGGAGTGCAGTCACCGCAAGGATATGGTATTAATGGCGTCTGTAGGCCGTTTTAAATCCGCACCGCTTCGCACCCTTGTGAGCGGTTTTGTTGAATTGTGCTATAATGAATCTAAAGCATTTGCGCTTAAGTTGATGCAAATTAAGCGGACAGTTTTGGTGTTTCTTGTTATAGTGAATGAGAACGACTTTTACTGAACTTGTTTAGTCCATTATCAGCAGGCAGCGAGCGGACATAATGACGGAAATTACTCTTAAAGACTATCTGGAGTCTCTCGATGCGTTACTCGCCGAAGACTCTTCCACAGATGAAGTCATTCACCACTGCCGACACATTTTGCAATATCATCCCAAGAATGTCGCGGC
>CAZTLI010000460.1:0-4396 GCA_964614375.1 uncultured Anaerolineaceae bacterium | reverse complement strand
TTCCATCTATGTATCCCTCCTCAAAGCCGCCGGAACGCCCACTCCGGCGGTTTTTGTTCGCGCTAATGCCCGGTGATATATCCCAAATTTGGGATATATTGGTATATATTCCCAGAAAATAACAAGGTTCTCAATCCAGATCCACCTCTGTTATAATGCGCGCATGTTCTGTGGAGTCGGTGGAAACCCGATGGAGCAGTGCCATGATTGAGGTCGTTCACACGCTGTCACTAGCAGAGCAGAAGGCTGTGCTCGACGTGTGTCGAGCGGTGGTAGAAGAAGCGCCCTTGTTTCAAAAAGTGATGCCGACAGGCGCAAAATTTCGTTATCTCTGCACCTCTGCCGGACAGTATGGCTGGATCAGTGATAAACGCGGCTACCGCTATGTAGAGGCACATCCGGTCACCAACGCGCAGTTCCCCGCCATTCCGCCAATTATTCACGACATCGCGGTGCAGGCGGCTCATTCCTGCGGACTGGCTATCCGTCCCGAGACTGCGCTCATCAACTGGTACGATACCAACGGGCAGCTCGGTCTCCATCAAGATAAAACCGAAATTAGCCGCGCGCCGGTGGTCAGCATCAGTATTGGCGATGATTGTGTATTTATCATTGGTGGCGACAAACGAACAGACCCTAAACAGGACATCATCTTGAAATCAGGCGATGTATTGATTATGGGCGCTGAACATCGACTTATATTTCATGGAGTACGCCGCATTTTGCCGGATACTGCGCCAGCCGAATTAGGACTCAAACAGGCAGGACGAGTCAACATTACGGTGCGGCAGGTTGATAATTAACCTTATGTGGGCTGCACCAGCGTCGCCAGCACGCGCTGAATTTTGAGGGCGAGGTGCAAAATCAGACGATTGTCCGCATCATCGAGGTTCATACCCGTCAGCTCGCTGATGCGTTCCAGCCGATACACCAGCGTATTGCGGTGAACATCTAAATCTTGCGCCGCTTTCGCCAGATTGCCATTGGCGTCAAAGAAACCCGATAACGTGCGAATTAAATCTGCTTGTTTGCGTTCGTCATATTCCACCAGCGGGTCGAGCGTTTCGACATAAAAATCGCGCAAATCGGTCAAATTGCGCTTACGCACTGCCAGCAGAAATTGAAACAATTTCAGGTCGCCATAAAAGGTCGTCGTCTCACCATCCCCTAATTCCGACGCAATCGACATCGCATCGCGCGCCTCGCTGTAGGCATCACGCAGCGCAACCAGACCCCTTACCGGACGACTTATCCCCGCAGCAGCGCCGCCGGGCAGACGCTGTGCCAGCTGCTCACGAATACCTTCAACCACTATGCCGATGCGCGCCACAGGCATCGAATCTTCCAGCGGGTAGAGTGCCACAATCACATCCACATATAATCCAACCGCCCCGTTGATATGCCGCCGCACCATGTCATCACGCACTAGCGATGCTAAAGACTCCAGCGGGATACTCGACGAATTGCCTGAATGTGCTCGAAATGCCGCCACAGCATAGGTCGCATCGGGTTCAAAGCCGACCTGCTTTGCGCGGGTGATGAGCATCTCATCATCGGCGGGCGTACCACTCAACCACATTTGTATCCAGTCGCCGCGCACCTGCTCAACTGCGAAGGCAATCGCGCGGGTCTTCGCCAATTCAATCGCACAGACATCCGCGCCTGCTAACATCACCAATCGAGTGAATTCATCCAGTTTGTTGCGGTCATCAATAAGCGAAAGATAACCCGCCATCCGTTTTTCAACTTTAAGAATCGTGGTATATCCAATTGGGCTGGTGACCACGCTTTCGTCTATCTCCGCCGCGTTCCGTTCCAACCAATTTTGAAACGCCCCATACGGCACACTTTGTCCAGTAGAACGGGAGTCACGGCGCACGACATTGGGATGTACCTGCGCCACCAATGTTCCCGATTCATTGTGGACAACAGTCGTTCGCGCAGTCGCACGCGCAATCACCTGCAAGATGCTGTTCAAATCGCGATTTTCCGCCGCTTGTCGTGTGAGCTGGCGCTGCACCTCCATGACTCTGTCGTTCCGTTGTCCGGGCTGATTCACAATAAACTTGTTGATGGCCCGTTCAACACTGGTTAAATTACTACCCTCCGGCAATGCCAGCAGTGGGACAGCCATTTCTGCGAGTATTGCCGCCGTGCTATCTGAAATAGTATCTAACACGGCTATCGCGCCCACATTCACTTTCGCTAGACTATCGACCACATCGACTAACTTCATACGACTGTCATAGCCATGCAGCAGTTCCATCGATACCAGTGCGAATTCGCCCCCATAAATATCAGGAAAAGCGGGTGGGCGCGCCCGCACTGTAATCGCCCAATTGATTTCGGCATCGGGTGAACCACTAAGCAGCGTCGTGCCAATTGGCAGCGCAAATTGGAGGAGTTCGCTCAGTGAGGCTGTATTATGCTCCGCCATAATCGACCTTTTATGATAATTGCCCAAAATCGCGCACACGCGGGCGGTATACTGGTCATTCTAACCATCTCGATAGCGGGTTTCCATGAATAATATGACCAATCATACCCGTTTTCTATCGGATAAAATATACAAAAACTGTCAAAAACAAACAGGGCAGACCTTATTGTCTGGCCTGCCCTGCTAAAAACTTGGCAATTTCGCACAAATCAGCCGTTGCGTTTCACCCCGATGATGATTTTCTCGTCTTTCAGATCACCGCGATCTGGCGTCTGGTCTTCCACGTAGTAGCCGTCATCTGCTGTGCCCGCTTCGAGGCTGTCCGCTAGCGTTTCAGCCATGATATAATCGGCAAATTGTGACACCGCTTTCGCAAAGCTGTCGCTGACATCATAAACGACTGTGATACGATCACTAATGTCGAACGCGGCATTTTTGCGGGCGGTTTGCACACGACGAACAAATTCCCTCGCCAGGCGTTCATTCCGCAAGTCCGCAGTGATCGTGACATCAAGCGCCGCGACATAACCGCGTTCCTCGAAGATAGCCAATCCCGACGCAGCCTTCTGACTGACTTCAACTTCGTCCGATGCCAGTTCAAATGTCTTGTTATCGACCTTTACGGCGATACTTTCGCCACTCAACACACTTTTGCCCCATGCTTCGGCCTGTTTTGGCGCGGCGTTTTCCAATGCTTGTTTCACCAACGGCATATCGCCTTTGAGCTTTTTACCCAATTTGGCGAACACAGGACTGAGTACATAACTGGTGACATCCTCTTCAGCATCCAGCAGGCGTACCTGCTTGACATTCAGCTCATCCTTGATGAGGTCTTCATAGTGCATCACCACCTGCCGTTCTTCAGCACTAACCACACCAAACGCGGCGCTCGCCAATGGTTGGCGCACGCTCAATTTCACATTTGGATCGTTGCGGACTGCCAGTCCAAGACTGACCAATCGTCGCACCAGTGCCATCTCATCCAGCAGCTTGGTGTCGATAACCGTCGCGTTGACCGCAGGCCACTGCGCGAGATGCACACTGTCTGGCGCGGTGTCATCCACCTCGACAACCAGATTGCGATAGAGCGCTTCACTCAAGAATGGCATTGTCGGCGCAATGAGCTTCGCGACGGTCACAAGACATTCGTACAATGTGGCATAAGCGGCAAGTTTGTCCGAATCGCTTTCACTCTTCCAGAAGCGCCGCCGACTCAACCGGACATACCAGTTACTCAGCGAATCGACGAATTCCTGTATCGGGCGCGTGGCATTGGTCGCGTCATAGTCTTCATAGGCATCGGTGACACGTTTCACCAATTGATGCAGTTCCGCCAATACCCACCGATCCAGCAGGTCACGTTCTGTTACAGGTGGCGCAGCCTTGTCAGGCGTCCATTCATCGAGATTGGCATACATGACAAAGAAGCTGTACGTGTTCCACAATGTAGACCAGAACTTGTTTATGACCTCACCAACCAAATCCACCGAGAAGCGACGGGGTTCACCCGGCGGGCCAGACGTATACAGATACCAGCGGAAGGCATCCGCGCCATGTGTATCCAGCACTTCCCAGGGATCGACAATATTGCCTTTGCTTTTCGACATCTTATAGCCTTCGCCATCGAGGATGTGCCCCAGACAGATGACGTTTTTATAGGCCACGTCGTCGAACAACATCGCCGCTATCGCATGAAGGCTGTAGAACCAACCGCGCGTCTGGTCAACCGCTTCGCAGATGTAGTCCGCCGGATACTCCAGTTCAAACATTTCCAGATTATGCTGCGGATAGCCCCACTGTGCCACTTGCATCGCGCCACTATCGAACCACACGTCGATGAGTTCTGGCACCCGACGCATTGTGCCGCCTGTACCCTTTGGATTCGGGAATGTGACATCATCGACATAGGGACGGTGTAAATCGAGTTCAGACTGATCCTGCCCCGTCAATTCACTCAAT
>CAZTLI010000459.1:0-4399 GCA_964614375.1 uncultured Anaerolineaceae bacterium | reverse complement strand
AGTCTATCGCGCGCATCAAGGGCTGCTCAAGCGTGATGTTGCGATTAAAGTGATTTTGCCGGAATACGCCAATAAACCCGAATTTATCCGGCGTTTTGAAGTCGAAGCGGAACTCATCGCGCGTTTAGAACATCCGCATATCGTGCCGTTGTATGATTTTTGGCGCGAACCTACAGGCGCATTTTTGGTGATGCGTCTGGTGAGTGGCGGCAGCTTGCGTCACGTCCTTGCAGGGCGCGAACTCGACCTGACGGAAATCGCCACCGTTCTTGACCAGATTGGCGCGGCATTGTCGGTTGCCCACCGTGAAGGTGTCGTTCACCGTGACATCAAACCGGATAACATCCTCCTTGATGTCGATATGAACGCCTATCTCAGCGATTTTGGCATCGCCACCATTCTGGGAATAGATGAACTGGATGAGGACGACGATGTTGGTATATCGGGGTCAATTCACTATATCCCCCCCGAACAATTTTTAGGTCAACCCCCCTCTGCAAAGGGCGATATATACGCTTTAGGATTGGTGCTTTATGAACTGCTGACGGGTGAACACCCCTATGTGGGACAGACCGCCAGCGAAATTATTCTCAGTCACCTGCATAAGCCCTTGCCCTCGTTGGATGAACTTAAACCCGAACTCGCGTATTTGAACTTCGTTGTGCAGCGCGCTACGGATAAAGACCCGGATGTGCGCTTTGACACGGCACTGGAATTTGCGAAAGCCTTTCGCGCGCAGCTCAATGGTGGTACGGCAAGTATTGAAACAATTGAAGTTGAATATGACGGGATGTTCGATGCGCCCGTCGATTTGCCCAATCCCTACCGCGGTTTGCAGGCGTTTCAAGAAGCCGATAGCGATAAGTTCTATGGACGCACTGAACTGGTGAACCATTTACTCAATCGCCTCAATGAAGATAGTGTCAATCCTCGTTTCTTAGCCGTTATTGGCGCAAGTGGCAGTGGTAAATCCAGCGTGGTGAAAGCCGGGTTGATTCCGGCGCTGCGTGCGGGGCGTCTGCCAAACTCTGAAAACTGGTTTGTTGCCGAAACAGTGCCCGGTACGTCGCCATTTGAGATGCTTGAAGAATCACTGCTAAAAGTGGCAGTGAATTATGTTGTTAATCTGCGCCAACATCTGGAAGCGCCCAACGGCTTTCATGAGATGCTTAGCCGCTTACTGCCCGATGATGGCAGTGAACTGGTGCTCATCGTTGACCAGTTTGAGGAACTGTTCACACTGGTTGACGATGAAGAAATTCGCACCCGGTACATTGAAAATCTCGTTCACTGTTTTGATCATCCTGAAAGTCGTGTTCGTGTGATTATCACACTGCGCGCCGACTTTTATGACAAACCCCTGCAATTCCGCAAATTTGGGCAAATCTTGCGCCAGCGTATGGATACGGTGCTGCCGCTTGCGCCTGAAGAACTGTCCGAAGCGATTGTCAAACCCGCAGAGAATTTGCGCGTGAGTTATGAGGCGGGCCTGGTCGATACCATCATTGCCGATGTGGGCGCGCAACCGGGCACGCTGCCCTTGCTGCAATATGCGCTGACGGAACTGTTTGAGCGGCGGCAAGGGTATTATCTCGATTTAGAAAGTTATCACGCGATTGGGGGTGTTACGGGCGCATTGGCGCGGCGTGCGGATGAACTCTATGAAGAATTGCGCGACACAGACGGGCAGGAAGCCGTGCGCCAGTTATTTTTGCGATTGGTGACTGTTGGTGAAGGCGCAGACACGACTCGGCGTCGCATTCGTCGCTCAGAATTGCCCGATACACCGATTATGGATGAGGTGATTAATCGCTATGGCAAGTCTCGTTTGCTAACCTTTGACCGTGATGCCCAGACGCGCGAGGCCACTATTGAAGTCGCGCATGAGGCCATCATCCGCAACTGGACGCGCCTGCGGCAGTGGATAGAAGACAGTCGCGAAATCCTGCAAATCCAGAATCGGCTAACGGTCAATGCACAGGAATGGGAAGCTGCCGCAAAAAATGCGAACTATCTCGCTACAGGTTTGCGATTGGCACAATTTGAAGCGCTGCTGGACAGCGATGTGGCGCTGAGTAATCTCGAAGCCCAATTTCTTGAAGCCAGCATCCATCTGCGTGAACAAAAGCGCCGCGAAGAGGAAGCCCGCCAGCAGCACGAATTGGCATTGCAGAAGCAGGCCGCTAACCGCCTGCGCTATATCGTCATGATTATGGTCGTTTTTCTGGTTGTGGCAGTGGGGTTGACCGTTTTTGCCTTTGGCGAACGTAACAATGCCGAAACACAGGCGGCTATCGCCGAACGCAGCGCGGATGAATCACGCAGTCTGGCGCTGGCATCGAATGCCCTGGAATGGGCGGAGCGCGATCACGACTTCGCCCTGGCATTGGCGGTTGAGGCCAACAGTATCGAGAACCCGCCCGTATTTGCGCGGAGTGTGCTGGATGAATTGGCCTATCAACCCGGTGTCGCCTATATCTGGACAGATTATCGAGACCGCGTGATTTCGGTAACTTTTAGCCCGGATGGTCGTTTGGCCGCCACAGGGTCGGGAGATACCAATGTGCGGGTCTATAGCGTGGAGACAGGTGAAGAGATATACCGGTTGACCGACCATACCGATGCCGTTTGGATTGTCGCTTTTTCGCCCGATGGTCGTATTCTGGCGACAGGTTCGACAGACCGCACGATCCGGCTTTGGAGTGTGGAAACTGGACGCTTGCTGCGCGTACTCGAAGGGCATACCGATGAAGTGCGTGACCTTAGTTTTAGTGACGATGGCACCCTGTTGTTGTCCGGGTCTTTTGACAACACCGCAATCCTCTGGAATGTCAATACAGGGCAGATTATCCAGCGATTTGCGGGTCATACGGACAATATCTTTCGTGTGGATTTTCGACCCGATGGGACTCAGGTGGTGACGGGTTCATTTGACGACACGGCGATTGTCTGGGACGTGAGGACGGGCGAGATTGTGCATCGGCTGGTTGGGCATAGCAATGATATTCGGGTTGTCCAATACAGCCCGGATGGAACAATCATCGCGACAGGTTCAGCAGATTCCACCGCAGTGCTGTGGGATGCCAATACCGGCCAGCCAATCCGCACGCTCAGTGGTCACACCGACTGGGTGATGAATCTCGCCTTTAGTCCTGATGGCACGTATGTTGTCACAGGGTCGGCAGATACCACCGCGCGCCTATGGAATGTAGCGACGGGCGAACTGGTGCATAATTTTGTAGGTCATGCGGATCGCATTGAGACTCTCGCGTTCAGTCCGGCGGGTGACACGGTATTGACGGGATGTTGGGATGCGACGGCAAACCTGTGGTCAGTTGGCAGTGGGCGGTTGATTCACTCATTTGAAGGTCATGATGATACGGTCAAGAGTGTCGCGTTCAGTCCAACGGGCGATTTTATCCTCACCGGGTCGCTGGATGGATCAGCGCGCCTGTGGGATGTATCCAGTCCAGATTTAGTCGATAGCTATTTCGGGCATTCGGGGGCGGTGTTAGTCGTGTCCTATAGCCCTGATGGTTCAGAGTTGTTGACGGGTTCGGTGGATGGCAGCGCTATGCGCTGGGATCGTGTCACAGGGCGCGTGCTGGGCTTGCTGGATCATCCGCTGTCGTGGGTACGCAGTGTCAACTATAACAGCGATGGCAGTCGCATTGTGGGCGGTGGCGATGACATGATCGGCTTCGTCTGGGACACGGCGACGGGCGACCTGTTGTTCCAATTGACCGGGCACACGGGTTGGATTATGAGCGCCAGCTACAGCCCCGATGACACGCTCATTTTGACCGCTTCGCTGGATGCAACAGCCCGTATCTGGGATGCGAACACGGGTGAGCTAATTCGGACTTATGAAGGGCATACAGGCGGTATTGTGAGCGCGGCATTCAGTCCTGATGGCAGCCAATTTGTGACGGGCGCGGAAGATGATACGGTCATAATATGGGATGTCGCATCGGGCGAAATCGTGTGGCAATCGACAGAAAGTGGGGACGATATTCTGGCTGTCGCGTTCAGCCCTGATGGACGGTTCTTTGCATCGACATGGGACGAGGGTACAGTGCGGATATGGGATGCGGAGACTCGCGCGGTTGTCTATACATTCAGCGGGCATACGGGCGACGTGCGAGCGGTGGCGTTTAGTCCCAATGGGCAGTTACTATTGACGGGTTCAGATGACAACACCGCGCGTCTATGGGATTTAAACACCGGCGAACATCTGCATACCTATACCGGGCATTCGTCAGAAGTGGTAGCTGTCGATTTTAGTCCAGATAGCAGTCAGGTGGTGACGGGTTCGTGGGATAGAACCATTCGGCTGTGGTCAACCGACCTGCCTGTTGACCTTGTGGCATGGACGTATGAACACTGGCCTGTGGAAGAG
>CAZTLI010000458.1:2496-4405 GCA_964614375.1 uncultured Anaerolineaceae bacterium | reverse complement strand
CCGACATGCTCACGATGAATCCAGAAATCGAAACCGTTCTTGAGCACTATCCCGACGCAGCCCGTGACCGCCTGTTGTTTTTGCGCCAGTTGATTTTTGATGTCGCAGCCCATACCGATGCTGTTGGCGAACTGGAAGAAACCCTCAAATGGGGACAGGTCAGCTATTTGACGCCATCAAACACTGTATCGAACTGGCGCTGACCTATCATCTGAACAAAAAGCGCAAAAAATAGCTGCTGGCCTCTGGCTGCTAGCCACTGGCTTTAAAGATAAACCACTGAAACACAGACAGCACAGAGGGTAAGGGCAAAAGATTCAACGCAAAGGGCGCATACATGCGGCGCAATGTAGGGACGACCCGGCGTGGTCGTCCAAAAAGAACAATTTATATAGCGGACGCGCACATCGGCGCGTCCCTACGACATCATCATTGACGAAGACATCACCGATAGGCCGCTATTTGAAGAATTGGTGCGGGCGGGCATCCCGCGTGAACAGATTATTTTGACGTATGCGGGCGAATCGCTGCCCAAATCAGACGCCGCGCCATCCAACGACTAAGGAACGGACATCACTATGACCGACCCTATCCGCGTATTACATTTTGCCGATACCCACATTGGCATGGAAACCTATGGCAGGACCGACCCCGATACGGGACTCAGTACCCGCGTGGTCGATTTTTTGCGGCGCATGGACGACATGGTGGCCTATGCGCGGGAGGGCGATGTCGATCTGGTGATTTTTGCCGGTGACGCCTTCAAGACCCGTTCACCCAACCCGACCTATCAACGGGAATTTGCGTGGCGCGTGCGCGATTTAGCCGAACTCGCGCCGACGGTGCTGCTGGTCGGCAATCATGACCTGCCACCGACTGTCCTCAAAGCGTCCAGCATCGAAATTTACGATACGCTGGCGGTACATAACGTCTGGGTGGCGAGTGACTATGAAACGCGCCTTGTGGAGACCAAACGCGGCCCCGTCATCATCGGGACAGCGCCCTATCCCATCCGGTCACGGGTGATGCAGCACATCAATACCGGCGGCATGACCATCGCCCAGACCGACGCCAAATTGCAGGAAGTGCTCAGCCGGATTCTGGACGACCTCGCCGCAGAAGCCGACGAAAAAGCTGTCAATGGCGATACCCCGCGTCTATTGACCGGACATTTTACGGTTAGCGGGGCGCTGTTCGGCAGTGAACGCAGCGTGATGCTGGGACGCGATGTAGCCGTGCTGCCCTCATCGGTTGCCGACCCGCGCTGGGATTATGTCGCGCTGGGGCACATCCACAAACATCAAAATCTGACGCAGGGCAAAACCGGCGTGCCGCCCGTCGTTTACAGCGGCAGCCTCGAACGTATCGACTTTGGCGAAGAGGGCGACCCCAAAGGCTACTGCTGGGTAGAACTGGCGCGCGGCGATACGACATGGCATTTTGAGCAAGTCCCGGCGCGACCTTTTGTCACCCTGCGCGCCGACTGTCGCCAATCGCAAAATCCCACCGAGCGCGTCCTGCACGAAATCGGCAAGCATGATCTGGAAGGGGCAGTGGTGCGTTTGATTCTGCAAATGACACCACAGACCGAATCGCGCTTTACCGAGGCCGTCATCCGCGATGCGCTGCGCCGTAAAGGGATATTCTCGCTCGCCAGCATCCGCAAAGACATCGACCAACCGGCCCGCGCACAATTGGGCGCGAGTCCCGAAGGCTTGACGCACGAAGAACTGCTCGAACGCTATCTCATCAGCAAAGAAGTTCCACCAGACCGCCGCAACGAACTGATGGACGCCGCCCGTGTGATTATGGATGAGGTGTAGGTGTGGTTTTGCTGCCGGATGATTTATCATCTGGCGACATAGATGAATATGGCGTTAACGGGACGATTGTGCGATAGTTAAAAACC
>CAZTLI010000458.1:0-2396 GCA_964614375.1 uncultured Anaerolineaceae bacterium | reverse complement strand
GCTGCGGATTAAAATCGCGCTGCTACAAAAAGCCAAGCCTGCTAAAGCGGCTAAAAGGTAAGAACCGCTGCGGATTAAAATCGCGCTGCTACAAAAAGCCAAGCCTGCTAAAGCGGCTAAATGGTAAGTCTGACGAAACTATTTTACACAAAGCGTCTTTAGCACGCTTACACTCTTTTGGTAGCCGCATGGCTTGAGCCTGAGGCGCTTACGTCACAACCACACGATGAAAACCATCCTCCTGATTTCGCGCTGCCCACCCTATCCTATTCATCTCGGTGACCGATTGATTATCTGGCATCTGGCGCGGGAACTATCGGCGCGCGGCTATACCATTGACCTGCTGGCCTATGCCAATCGCGCGGAAGATTGGGATGAACAAGACGCCTACGCGGGTTATTTCCGGCAGAGTCACCTGTTCGATGAACCCAAACGCGGCGCGGTCAGCTATGTACGGCGCTTGCTGCTGCCGTCGTCACGCTATCCCAAACGGGCGGAGTCGGCGTGGTCGCCGGAGATGTGGCAGGCAATCGAGTCGCATCTGGCACAGTATGATTATGATGTCGTGCAGTTATTTGGCGGGATTCACGTCTATGAATTTGCCCACGCGCTCAAAGGCCAACCGACAGTCATCACGCCCTACGAATCGTATAGTCTGTATCTGCGGCGTGCCATCGAACAGGGCGGCGGACTGCGCGCACAGTTACAGCGGCAAATCGCGCGCCAGTATGAGCGATTCATGTTCACGCCCTATCAGCGCACGGTTGTCATCGCGCAGCCGGATAAAGACGAACTGCTCGGCATCAATCCACGACTGGTTATCGACGTGATTTCCAACGGCATCGACCTCGACACTTTTCAAGCGCAGGACAGCGAACGCGACCCCTATCGCTTGTTGTTCGTGGGCAATTATGAGTATGCGCCCAATGTCGATGCGGCGCTGCGTCTGGCGCGCGAGATATTGCCCGCCGTGCAGACACAGATTCCACAGGCCAAATTGTGGCTGGTCGGCAATGCCCCTCCGCCGGAAATACAGTCGCTCAATAGTGACGCCATCGAAGTGACCGGGCGCGTGCCCGATGTGCGGCCTTATCTGGCGCGTGCGGGCGTATTCGCCTGTCCGTTGACATTGGGCGCAGGACTGAAAAATAAGGTCCTGGAGGCGCTGGCGATGGGGATTCCGGTGGTGGCGACGCCGTTGAGTGTGGATGGCATAGATGTGAAAGGTGTAAAAAATACCCCCGCTGCGCTGGTCACGAATTTAAATAGTATGGTAGACTCGATAATCAGGGTAATGCGCGATGAAACACTTCGCCAGGCCCTGTCTAGCAACGGACGCAAGCTGGTCGCAGCGCGCTATAGCTGGTCGCAAGTGACGACACGCTATGAGCAGTTATACGAGGAAGTCACGCATGTCGTCAATTGATGGTTACCGATACGAAATTCTGGGCTTTGTCACCTGCCCTATCGTTCACAATGTACTGGGTGCATTCGCGGACATTCCGATTTATCGCCTGCTGGAAGATATTTCCGCCAAAGAAACCGAACTCGACGGCAAAAAGGGCGATATTTTGTTGGGTGGCGGCAGCGGGCAGAGCGCCGCTTTCCGCATCGCCATTCCCGAAGCCTTCTATTTCCTCACCCATACGCATGGGGATGACCTGTTCGAGTACAAAAGTCACGAGCAAATCTATAAAGCCTTCTGGACGCCGACGCAAGCCTATGTTTTCGGCGTGGGCTATACCCAGCGCGGCTGGTCACCGGGCACAGTGCCGATTGAATGGTGGTTGGCGCATCATATTCTGCAATTCCTGACCAATCATTATCGCGATGACTACAAACAGTATCTGGGCACGCTGTCTCTGGAGCAGGATGGCACACTTTGCCGGATGCCGACCAGAGAAGAACTCGAAATGGCAAAACCCGACTCTACGGCGTAGCCCATCGTCGCAGTCAAGGCCGCTTGTGCGCCTTGCAACGGGTTAAGGCCGATGAAGAATTGAATACGGGAATTGTCTATGGCTGTTCAACCCTTGAGCAGCCAGATTTAACACCCCGCCAATCGCAATCCAATCACCGTATGCTATAATGACGTGGTGTTTGGGTTGGCTGCTGAAGAGCGTAACGAAGCATTAAAAAGCAAACACAGATTACAGAGGATGGCGGGCTGTTTAGCGCTTCACTCGTTATTCAAATCTCATGACTTTTTTTGACACCTGGAACTGGAAGGAGGCCCAAGCCCTGAAACCGATTCTCTAACTCCTATAACCTGACCCCCAACACCTGACCCCTATTCCCGGAGGAAGCGATGATGAACCCCAAAACCTTGCTCGACCATTACGACATTATGCCCAAAAAGAGCCTCGGACAGAACTTCCTCCACGACCCGAACATGC
>CAZTLI010000457.1:0-4421 GCA_964614375.1 uncultured Anaerolineaceae bacterium | reverse complement strand
ACAATCGCAGTGGTCTCATCTTCGACCTACGTGGCAATCCCGGCGGTCTCCTCAGCAGTGCTGTCAATATCGCCAGCGCATTCATCGAAGATGGCACGATTTTGACCGAAGATTTTGGTAATGGGGAACAGCAAATCTTTGAAGCCAATGGGAGCTTCCTCGGTATCACTGTGCCCATTGTCGTACTGGTCGATGAAACCAGCGCCAGCGCCAGTGAACTCGTCGCGGGCGCAATGCAAGATCGTGACGTGGCGACGATTATCGGTGAAGTCACATTCGGCAAGGGGACTGTACAAAATGTGCGCGGTCTATCTAACGGCGGCGGCTTGCGTATCACCATTGCCCGCTGGATACGTCCCAACGGCGAGTGGATCCATGGCGTTGGTGTAACTCCCGACATCGTGGTCGAATGGGCATTTGACGCCGAAAATCCCGATGCTGAAGACCTGCAACTCAGTGCCGCTATTGAGTATCTTCAAGGTTTTGGGCAATAGCGGCTATCGCAATCCCAGAGTCCAGGATAACAGTCAGCATCCATCCGGGTGCTGGCTGCTTTATTCAGCATTACCCCGTTAAACCACACGCCCCATCACCCTTGCAATCAATACCAGTCATGCTATACTGCGGGTGCTTTGTTACAGAAAAGGGTTATCGGAAATGGCTGTTGCTTTACAAATTGCGTCCATCATTGTTTCCGTTTTGTTGATTATCCTCATCCTGCTTCAGGTAAAAGGTGGTGGGCTGGGCGGCCTGCTCGGTGGCGAGGCCGGCGGTGGTATTTCGCGCACACGACGTGGACTGGAAAAAACACTCTTTCAGATCACCATTGCCCTATCGTTTGTCTTCGTCGCCATTTCGATTCTGTCGGTGGTGGCAACTGGCTAACCGCCTGCTCCACAGTCATCACAGATGATCGACTTCAAGATGCTGATTGATGGGTGTTTTGCGCGATGCAAAGCACCTTTTCTAATTATCCACATTGCGCGAGGTTGAATACATGATGCGTGGATTCCGCTGGCAAGTTGTGGCGTTAGTGATTACGGCGATGGTGTTCATTGCGGCGTTAATGATCCGCAGCAGCACATCCACACCTGCACTCCCGTCGCCAACACAGGACACTTCTGCGACAGCTATCACCCATACGCAACCCACCCCACTACCCACAACAAACGCAAGCACAGTCGCGGTCAATACGCCAATTGCGCCCGTAGACAGCGCATCAGGCGTCGTGACCTATCGTGAGGCCCTGATTGGACGGGTTCAGCGGTTGAATCCTATTCTTGCAGGATTAAATCCTGTAGATAGCGACATCACATCGCTCATTTTCGAGGGGTTAACGCGCATCGACGCATTCGGTCAGCCCGTCCCGGCACTTGCCGAAAGCTGGATTATCTCGTCGGATGGATTGGAATATGTTGTGCATTTGCGGCGCGATGTATTATGGCAGGACGGCATCCCATTCAGTGCGGAGGATGTCGTCTACACAACCTCGCTGCTTAGTTCAGCAGATTTTCCCGGCGAGGCGGAAGCTGGCGCATTCTGGCGCACGGTTGAAACCCAACAAATAGATGATTTCACGGTACGCTTTCGTCTGACACAACCCCTCGCAGGCTTTTTGTATCATCTGAGCATCGGCATTCTACCCGTTCACGCCCTGCGTGGGACGACCGCAGCGGATATAGCCACACATCCTTTTAATCTATCCCCAATTGGCACAGGCCCCTACCAAATTGAGGCGATTCGCAGCGGCGACGGACAACGAATCACAAGCGTCGATTTACGCGCCGCACCTGTCTATCGGCAGCGTCCAGAAGGCGTGGATGGCTATGGCATTGAGCGCGTGCGCTTTGTCTTGTTTGACACGTTTGATACAGCCGTACAAGCGCTCCGTGACGGCACAGTCGATGGTCTGGCAGGGCGTATGCGAAATGACCGTCCGTTGTTGTTAAACGTACCACAAACGGCAACCTATACGGGCATCGCGCCCGCAGTCGGTATGTTAATTTTCAACTGGGATGAAGGCGATGTGCGCTTTTTTAATGAGCAGCGCGTGCGCCAGGCATTGACGCAAGGGCTGAATCGCGGCCCCCTTATTGACAGGATGCTGCTCAATCAGGCGATACTCGCCGACAGTCCCATCTTACCGGGTTCGTGGGCCTATCATCCCGCGCTCAACTGGCCTGCGTATGACCCCGGCGCTGCAACTCGTCTGCTCAATGAGGCCAATATTCAACTGGGCGATGAAGAAGCCGATGCTGAAGCCACACAAGAAGTCCCGGTCAATACCCCACTGCCACCGGGTATCCGGTATAGTTTCAGTATCCTCGTGCCCGATGAAGCCGCCCTCGTGCAAATCGCGCAGGAAGTGGCGACGCAGTGGTCGCAATATGGTTTGATTGTGACTGTGGATGTCGTGGATAGTGCAACATATCAAGCCCGGCTCGAAAATGGACAGTTTACCGTCGCGCTTGTTGAACTCGGTCTGACCGCCGACCCGGATGTATATGCCTATTGGGATTTGGGCGCAAATTACGGCAGTGTCAATGACCGCCGGGTGAGCGAGAGTCTTGAACGTGCCCGCGCAGACGCCAATGGCATCAATCGCAGTGTTCACTATACGGAATTTCAAGAACGGTTCGTTGAACGTGCAATCGCCATCCCGTTATATTATCCGCTGTATACCTATGCCGTATCTGAACGTGTAGCTGGTGTGCAGTTGGGATTCATTGGCACGCCTGCTGACCGTTTCCGTAATATCCAGCAGTGGACAATCGGGGAACAGTGAACATCGGTCTTTAGAGCGTGTCTTCGCGCTGCAATATCTCGCGCAGCAGGTCTTTTCGGGCGCTGCCGCCGAGTGTCTCTAATTTTCGTACACCGAGCGGGTCAATCACCTCGCGCAAGAGGCGGATTTCCTCAGCGGACGGCGATGGGGTTTCAATCACATCAGGCGCGATTTCTAATTCAAAGCCCGTCTTCTTGCGAATCTGCTCAATCGTGACGCCGGGATGATAGCTGATGAGGCGCATTCGCCCCTTCGCCCAATCAAATTGTCCAAAGTCGCTCACAAGGTAGTGGGGACCGCTGCCCCGTTTGCGCTGTGGCACATGCCCCATTCCGCTGACAAAATCAACCGTCTCGACGAATGTCACACGCGAATGACGCGGCACATAAAGATAAGTATGGTCAGAATAGACCGATACATCGGGGATTCCACCCGTTCCCGGCAGCCGCATTCGCGGGCGCGCATAGTCTTTTCCAAAAGCGACATTGTTATAATTACCCACCGCGTCAACCTGTGCCGGACGGAAAAACTCCTTCGGGTTATATGCAGGCAGCAAATCTGCCGCTGCTGCCGCAAATCCGACATGAATCAACGCCTTGCCTAACCAGATGTCCTCGATATGTCCGACGCCGATTGTGCCCCATTCCCGACACAAACTTTGCCCAATCGCCGATGTGAACCGGACATTAGGCGCGTGCGTACACTGCGCGAGGATGAACCCCGCCATAACCAGCGGCGTATTGATACCCTGTGCCAGCACTTCGCCATCTACCACCTGTCGCGAAATACAAACGGCAATCAGTTCATCGATGGTAAAGTCGGTCATAGTTTCCCTCAATTTTAGCGGCGGTGTTTCTTGCGCTTACGGCTGGCGCGATAGCGATTGCCATCTTTGCCGCGTTTGGGCTGGTCGTCATCCATCCGTACCAGACGCGGGGTGAACTTACCCACTACCGCGACCAATTCTTCCTGCGCGTTAATCACATCATCAATAGATTTATAGGCCTGTGGCGATTCATCCAGTCCAGCGCCTAGCAGTTCAATCCCACGTTCTTTGAGCAGTTTATCACGCTCCGTCCGGGTGATGCTGTTGATCGCCTTCTTCCGACTCATCGTCCGGCCTGCACCATGTGATGCCGAGTATACCGCACGCGCATTGCCTTTGCCGCGCACGACATAACCGGGGTCTGCCATTGAACCGGGAATTACGCCAAGCACGCCTTCCCCCGCTGGCGTCGCGCCCTTGCGATGGACAATGACCGTCCGCGTGCCGCCTTTGCCGTCGGGTAGGGTCTCTTTCCACGCGAAGTTATGATGGTTTTCGACGACCGCAGCCGGTTTCAAGCCAACGGCTTTCGCCACACGCTGATGAATGACGTAGTGATTGGCGGAGGCATAACGCCCGGCCAATTCCATCGCCAGCCAGTATTCCTGACCTGCTTCGCTGTCTAAATCCAACCACGCCAGATGCTTGACCAGCTTGTCGAGATTCGGATGGATTTGCATCGCCAGTTTGGAGTAATGGTTGGCGATCATAAAGCCGACCCCGCGCGACCCGCTGTGCGACAGCAGCGCCAGATACTCACCCGCTTCCAGACCCAGCGCTGCATCATCTTTTACAAGCGTGAACGCGCCC
>CAZTLI010000456.1:0-4438 GCA_964614375.1 uncultured Anaerolineaceae bacterium | reverse complement strand
GAGCGCAAACGCGATGGTTGCTGCTTCGGGATTGTCGCGCACCAGTTCCTCCGCTGCTTCCAACAGCACCGCCATCGCCTCGAGCAGCATCACCAGCAGCGCCAGCATTCGCTCGATGACCAATGTCAGCAGTTCAGGGTCGGCCTGCACATTCAGGATGAGCCAGCTCGTGCCAACCAGCATCGGCAGCATCACCAGCATCACCAATGCCAGACTGAGCATTAGCGCCTGTTCCGATACTTCGGACATCGCTTCGGCACGCACCTGCATTTCCATTTGCTTCGCGAGGCGCGCCATAATATTCACCGCCAGACGTTCCGGGGCGCGTTTGTGTGGGGCACGGCGCAGCATCTGATGCACATCATGCAAAGCGTCGAATTCGCGGGCAGCACGCTCATCGGCATTGAGTTCAGCTTCCAGCGCATCGAGCTGTTCAGGTGCAAGCTGTTCATCGAGAGCTTCTTGCATCGCGTTGAGAAGACGCTTATTCACCATAGTCGTTGCCCTCCGTCAGTGGATTGACCAGACCGCTGCCTGCCTGTGAATCTGCCATGAGTTTGTCGGCAAGGGTGCGTCGCGCACGAAAGAGGCGGCTCTTGATAGCACTTTCGGTCATGTCCATGATGTCTGCAATTTCAGTATAGGAGTAGTCGTACCAGTAGCGCAACACCACTGCCAACCGATCATCTGGACTTAAGTCTGCTAATAAATGTTGTATTTGTTCACTAAATTCTTCGCGTTGAAGGGCTTCTTCTGGTCCCGGCTCATCGCTGGTTAGCGCCAGATTGATGCTCGTCGGTAAGGGTTCATCAATCGACAGGTATTGTAGACGCCGCTTCCGCAATCGGTCTATGCAATGATTAGACGCTATCGACAAAATCCATGTTTTGAAGGAACGATTAGAATCGTAACGATGCAAATTGTTATAGGCCCGCAAAAATGCCTCTTGTGCCGCATCTTCGGCCTCGCCACGTTCACCCAGCATTCGATAGCTGAGGTTATAAACGGCATCCTGATAGGTGTAGACCAATTCCGCAAAGGCGTCCTGGTCACCTTGCATCGCGCCATCTACCCATTCTATGATGATTGGGTCTTCAGCCACTTTCGATCCCCCACACTGGATAAACCGCGCATCGACTTATGAAGATTACGATTCATAATACGTATGAACGGTATCCGGGTTGCATTGCACAGATGGCAGCGAGTATAAACAAGCTGTTCCCACTGTGCAAGTTTACCTTCATCACACTAAGGCATGAATGACCTATGACCCCCTTTCCGATAGACTCCCTGCCCTATTCGCCAACCCTGTTATACAGACGCGCCGCATTAACTTATCCCGTCGCCGTCTTTCGTCCTCAAGCACAGCAAATTCACAATCCAGATAGTGTGTTGAGTTCACAACCACCCGGCTATAGTGTCAACAGAGACACATTCGCATTTTATGACCGCTCCCATCTCAACGCGCTATTGACCCAAAAACCAGACTTGTATGACGGTGCGACGTATGTCATGCAACAAATTACGACTAATCCGCTGACAATACAGGGCGGAATTGGCAGGTATTACGATATGCTGGCGACATGCGACGCGCTGGAACAGGAAATCTATCACACCAGCGACGCCTCCCCCTTGAGAGATACGCTCCACGCCGTTATTTCGCCAGAGGACGCCTTGACCAATGGGTATGGACGCAGCGCCGCAATCGGTGTATCGACTCTGATAGTGTTCGATCATGGCGGTGTGTATCGAGCGATTATAGCCCGACGGTCTCGTCAAACAGCGATCCATGCCGGGATGTATCATGTCTTGCCTGCATTCATGCTCGAACCGACTGAGACCGATGTCTTCGCAGGCACAAGCTGGAATTTGACGCGACAGGTCGAACGCGAAATACTCGAAGAGGTGTTTGGTGTGCCAGAATATGCTGACTATGATAACCATCAGGCATTGAACGATTTGCGGGGCATGATGGCAGCAGGTCGTGCAGAACTCTGCCTAACAGGTCTTGTCATGAATCTGCTGACGATGCGCCCGGAAATCGGCACACTGCTGCTGATTCATGACCCCGATTGGTATCCGCGAATTACCGCGCCAGATAGTCCATTTCCACTAAAAACTGCCGCCGAAACCGATGGTCACACCCTTGTCTACCCCCTAATCGCTGATGATGCTGTGTTTCTTAGCCACTTGCCGGATGACATTCTCAACCGAATGCCCGCGCAGGCTGGCGCTGCTCTGTGGTTAGCGATAGACCTTGCCCGCGACATTCTACGCCAACGTGAAAAGTAACAAATGACACCGTTAAACTGAACAGCTAACGTTGACCAGCACCATCGTCGTCATCCATACTACATAGAGAACCTGCTTACGATGCAAAGGATTTGTGTCATGGTCGAGCAAACGACACCCCTGTCCGCAGAGCAAGTCCGCCGGATTTGCAATCCCAAACAATTCAGCTTCAAAAGCACGGCTGACCTCACGGCATTGGCGGATGTGATTGGGCAGGAACGGGCTGTTAGGGCGATTTCATTTGGGATCGACATCAAAAGCCCCGGTTATCATATGTATGCGCTGGGCCCCGTTGGGACAGGTAAAGCCACGACAATCAAACAATTCCTGGACCGCAAAGCGAGCGATCAACCTAAACCCGGCGACTGGTGCTATGTCAACAACTTTGACAACCCGGATAAACCGAAGGCGCTTCGACTGCCGACAGGACGGGGCATCGCATTCTACAATGACGCGAATCGGCTGATTGATGACCTCTATGTCGAAATTCCGCAAATATTTGAAGGCGATGAATATCAAAAAGAGCGAGAACAACTCGACGAGCACTTACAAGACGAACGCCAGAAAATCGTGCAGGACATGGAAAAAAAGGCCGACGAGAGTGGTTTTGCGCTCATGCAGACGCCACAGGGCATTATGTTCGCCCCGGTGATAGATGGCGAAATGGTCACACCAGCCATGTTTAAGGAATTCAGTGATGAGAAACGGCAAGAGATTGATAACAAACGCGAAGCATTGCAGGGTGAAATGCGCGAAACCATGCGCCTCATTCGCCAGCTCCAAACAAAAATGCGCGATACGCTGCGCCAGCTAGACCGCAAAATCGTCGGTGAAGCCATCAAGCATCTTCTGGATATGCTGCGCGAGAAATATGGGGATTGCCCCGATGTTTTGACCTACCTCGATGCGCTGTACGAGGATTTACTGGATAACGTGCAAGATTTAAAGCAACTGGGGCGTGCCGACCAAACGAGTCAGCCAACCTCTATCGCGGCGCTGATGACATCTCAATCACCGTCATTAGACCATTACCGCGTGAATCTCATTGTCGATAACAGCGATACCACTGGCGCGCCGGTGATTATGGAAAACAATCCCAGTTATCATAATCTACTGGGGCGTATCGACCATGAGGTACAACTTGGCGCACTAGTCACCGACCATACCATGATCAAACCGGGCGCATTACACCGCGCCAATGGGGGGTATCTCATGGTTGAAGCGCGCGATATTCTCACCAAGCCATTCGCCTGGGATGCGCTCAAAAGCGCCCTGAAAAGCAAAGCCATTAACATCGTCATGATGGGTCAGGATTATCAGTCCGTCTCAACCCGCACCCTCGAACCTGAGCCAATCCCCCTGGATGTGAAGGTCGTCATCACGGGTAATCCCCTGCTCTATTATCTGCTGCATGAACTGGATGAGGAGTTTCAAGAACTCTTTAAGGTCAAAGTCGATTTTGCGATACAAATGGATTGGAGCGATGACTCTACCCAACAATATGCCCGCTTCATCGGTCATATTTGCAGCAGCTCCGAACTCATCCATTTTGACCCCACGGGTGTCGCGCGTATTATCGAAGAAGGGGCGCGTCTGGTCACCGATCAAACCAAACTCGCGACCAAGTTCGGCGCAATTGTAGACCTCATTCATGAAGCCAGTTACTGGGCAGAGCAAAACGGCAATCCGCTTGTCACTGCCGACGATGTGCGGCGTGCCATTCACGAAAAAATATATCGCTCCAGTCAGGTTTCCGAGCGCATGCAGGAGATGATAGAGGAGGGCACGGTACTCATTGATACCGATGGCGCGGCAGTCGGACAGGTCAATGGTTTATCCGTTTTGATGCTCGGTGATTATAGTTTCGGGAAACCATCACGCATCACAGCCCGGACATACATTGGCAATGCCGGTGTGGTCGCTATCGACCGCGAAACCGAATTGGGCGGCCCGATTCATAACAAAGGCGTGATGATTTTATCCGGCTATCTGGGCGGGAAGTATGCAACAAGCTTTCCATTGACCCTTTCTGCCAGCCTAACATTTGAGCAGCTATATGATGGTGTTGAAGGCGACAGCGCCTCATCCACTGAACTCTATGCGCTGCTGTCCAGTCTATCCAACTTCCCCATCCGGCAGGATTTAG
>CAZTLI010000455.1:0-4457 GCA_964614375.1 uncultured Anaerolineaceae bacterium | reverse complement strand
TCCGATCATGAAAAACCGACGATTATCCGCATCGACAAAGATGCCCGCGCACGGCTCGAAGAAGCAGCCCGGGCCGCGGGGGCAGCACGGATGAATTCATCGTACATGGATGATGAAATCGTCATCTCGCCGGAAGACACAATTGCCGAAATGACCATTCCTTCGGCGTTGAATCGGCCCATGATGCACGCCACACCCGCGACAGCCTCCGCCACATCGGAAAATGGACGCAATCACCTCAAGGAAGCCCTGGGCAGTGCCACACTCGAGGGCTTGTTGGGTAAGTGCTTCAAAAAGAGCGAGCCAGAATACGACAAAATCAAGGTCGATGTTGATAAAACCGACAACCGTGTCCTTTATGACAGCATTGCCCACTACGATGCTGCCAAAATGCTCGATACACTCCGCACCCTGCCGATGCCGATTGTGATTGTACATGGCAAGAATGACCCCATTATTCCCGAACCCGGTGACGACGTGTGGGGCTATCTCACAGTCGGCAACGAGGAAAAACTCGTCCCCTTCCAGATGGATAACGTCCGCCACTTTCCGATGTTGGAAGCTGAACCCTTCATCCGCCTCGTGAATGAATTTTTGGAAACTGCCGACATCAGCAAACTCGAAGTCACCGGACGTTGGCAGCGCCGCAGCCGTTAACGGTGATGCAGGCTCTTATATTTGCCAATGGTGATGTTAATGATGGGCCGATGGTACAGCGCACGCTGGCGTCAGCGCATGATGCGCTCGTGGTCGCTGCCGATGGCGGGGCGCGTGTGGCATGGTATTTTGGCCTAACGGTGCATACGGTCATAGGCGACATGGACTCCCTGCCCGAAGCCGACCTTGAACGTCTCGAAAATCAAGGGACGGGTATACACCGCTATTCCCCCGAAAAAGATGAAACTGACCTTGAACTGGCGCTGCGCTGGACTGCCACCCAAAATGCCGATCCGATCACGATTATTGGTGGGATAGGTGATCGAATAGACCAGACTTTGGCGAATATCTATTTGCTGGCACTGCCTGACCTTTTAGGGCGTGATGTGCAGATGGTGGCGGGTCGGCAGGCTATCTGGCTGTTGCATCCCGGTAAACACCGAATTTGTGGCGAAACGGGCGATACCATTTCACTTATCCCAATGGGTGGCGCGGTATCGGGTGTGCGAACAGAGAATTTATACTATCCACTGGCGGACGAAACCCTCGAATTTGGCCCCGCGCGCGGTATCAGCAATCGAATGCAAACGAGTGAAGCCTCTGTGACGCTCACAGAAGGTCTTCTGCTGGTTGTGCATTCGGTAGGTCACGTCTGATGACATTCACAGTCGTAAAATGCAATGCCAACGGCGAAGAGGTTCTGCGCTATACAGGTGACGTGCTGGAACGGGGCGAAACATCGATCTGTGTGCGGGCGATATTTCAGATTGAGGAAGCCGATATAGGCGTTGCGGTATTTCGGCAGGGCGATGTGTTTACGGAGTGGTTTTATAGTAACCGCTGGTATAACGTGTTCAAAATTGAGTCTGCCGATACCGGTCAGCTCAAGGGCTGGTATTGCAATATCACCCGTCCGGCAGTGATAACGGATACATTTGTCCGCGCGGATGATTTAGCATTGGATGTGTTTATAAATCCTGCGGGGGAAACCTTTATTCTTGATGAGCGCGAATTTAACGCATTAGATTTGACGGCAACGGAACGGGCATCGGCCCAAAATGCGGTCAGTCTTATCCTGCAAGCGGTCAGCGCGCGCCAACCACCGTTTGATGTGATTGAAGCTGCGATGGGATGACTCAAGCAGGTCATCCCGTGATTTCTAATTGTCGTCTGGATTGTCTTTATCGGGGCGAATCAGCAAGACAGGGACTCTCACCTCTTGCATGACTTTATGCGCGACACTGCCAAACATGAACCGCGCCAATCCACCACGCCCATGCGTACACATCACCACTAGATCAGCATCTTCTTCGTTGACATAATCGCATATCAATGACGCGACACCTGTACCTTCTATCATTTGCACACGCACGTTGAGCTGTTCATTACGCAGCGTATTCCGCACACTCATCAGGTGCGTTTTCACATTTTCGCGGATCTGGTCGAGCTGCTCTTGCTGGCCTGCTAATGCAATCTGATCGGTATATTCGTGTACAGGCGGGCGGAAAACATGCAAGAGAATGATTTCGGCGTCATGCGCGCGCGCAATGTCCACTGCATGAGGAATCGCCCGTTCGCTCCAACCAGAACCATCAATGGGTACGACCACTTTTTTGTAGCGCGTATTGGACGCCATCGGAATCTCTCCTTTTGATAGAAGTCCGCGCAGTAAGAATTGCCCTGATTGTACCACATCCTCACAGGCATGATTGTAACGATTGCCAGATTGGGTTTTGACATATCTCACATAAAACCAGTATAATTCTGTAGAATTCTCATAAAATCTATAAAAGTTGAGTATCTATGACAGATTCACACGAACCAAACCTGACTGTTGCGCGCAATCTTAAAATCGGCTTCTTCCATCTCGGTTCGGGGATGGCAGATGTCATGGCGACGGGTGTCTGGAATCGCATCATGATTAGCGATTTAGGATTTGCCGCGACGCCCATTGGCCTGCTGGTGAGTTTGCGATATTTCCTTGCGCCGCTGGGTGTTTGGGCGGGGCGTAAGTCTGACGAACGGACAGTTGGCGGTTTCCAGCGCCTCTTTTGGATATGGCTGGGGCGGGCGATGATGGCACTCAGCCTGTTCATGCTGGGTTTGGTAACCGCGTCGATTGCGCGCGAAGTTGATGCGGGCAGTCCGGCAGCAGCCGACCCGGTTACATGGATACTGATTGCGGTGGCACTACTGTTATTTAGTCTGGGCAATGCCCTATCTGGTAGCACCTTTTTGGCGTTGATTTATGACCGCGCGCGAGAAGACCAACGGGGTCGTGCTGTTGGCCTTGTATGGACGTTTTTGCTGCTCGGTTTTACTGTCGCCGGGATTTTGTTCGGTGTGATGCTGCCTTCGCGTGAATCTGCCGCTGCCGGGGAACGTGCGGGTGTGTTGAATTTCTCGCCGGAGACATTGCAAACACTGTTTATCGTTACTGCGCTGGTTCTGGGCATGTTGTGGTTTATCTCGCTGGTGGGTGAAGAACGCCGTAAAGATGTGCAGAATCGCCAGCAAGTTAAACCCGAAGCGAAAACAACCTTGCGTGGCGATTTGAAATTGGCATGGCAAACTCGGCAAACTCGCTTTTTCCTATTTTATCTGGCGCTGTCGATGATTTTTGCGTTTGCACAGGATTTGGTACTCGAACCATTTGCGGGCGATGTGTTCCAGATGGATGCACAGCATACGACTCGATTTGCCGCGTATTGGGGCAGTATGTCGATAGTGGGGACGCTGGTATTCCTTGTGTTGTCACGGCGCTATAAACGGCTAAATAATACCGTTATGTCCTATATTGGCGTGGCTACGCTGATTGTCACTTTTATGATGTTCGGTATTTCAGCTTTTGGCCAAGTACGCGGATTGGTGACGATTGGTCTGGTGTTTCTTGGTCTCGGTTTGGGGATATGGAACATCGGCACGTTGGGGCTGATGATGGAAATGAGTCCTTTTGGACGCGCGGGAACATTTCTTGGTTTCTGGACGCTGGTGGTGACGTTTGCACGGGGATTAGGGGTTTCTGGCGGTGGCATCATCCGCGATGTGATGTTTAATGCGACCCAGAATTTTCAAATTGCCTATGGTTCGGTGTTTGTCATCGAAATTGTCGGGCTTGCTGTGGCACTATGGGCATTGAAGCAGGTCAATGTCGCGCACTTTCGAGCCGACCTTGAGCACCCCGACACTTCCAAAATTCTCGCTGCCTCTATGGATTAAATCCATTCAACATCAAACGGCTGATAGTTAAACGGGATAGTCTTCAATAACGCAAGGCTATCTCGTTTCATTTGCCAGCGTTTCACGTTCAGCCGTGTGAAGGGGAAGCATTGTCGGGCGCGTCCGCTGTGGCGATAATAAGCGGCGCCTGCGATAGTGCTGCACCACCACGCGCGATTCATCTGCAAGGGTGCTGGCATCATCCATTAAACGACGAATGCGGGCATTCAATGTAACGTCCATGCTGTTTCTTCCCCTTAGCTAGGTGTCTTCTACTTTCACTTTAACTGGCAAGTTTGATTGAACCATCATCAATATGTAAATTATGTGTAATCTGAGCGCGGCATCCCAATCCAATCGGTGTCGTGTATAATTTCGATATGATCAGACATAAATTTTCCCGCCATCATATCTTTGTTGTTTTACTCGTATTTTTCAGTATAACGATGAGCGCCATTATCAGCCGCGATGTCTTCGAGCGTTTGCCGCATCTGGAAGATGAAGTCGCCTATCTATTTCAAGCTCGCATATTCGCGCGCGGTGACATCGTGATTGAATCACCACAACCCCGTCGTGCCTTC
>CAZTLI010000454.1:0-4469 GCA_964614375.1 uncultured Anaerolineaceae bacterium | reverse complement strand
CCGAAGACAGTGCCGAATTCAATGTCGTGGGCAAGCGTAAATCGGGCAATTGTTTTAGCGCTTGCAGATGACTGTCGGCTGCCGTTTGCGTGAGGATTTTCCGGTTGTCAAAAACCGATTTTAGAATCTCAACATAACGCCCGTTGTTCATGACAGAATCTGCCGTCAAAAACGCGCGCGCCATATCACCGAAATCAAATTCACCGATAGGCCCTAGTTCCAGGGCAGACACCAGTAAATGCCCCGCGATGTCGCGTGCCCGCATTACGGCAATGTGTTCATGCGTCGATAAGCGCAGTTGGTCATAAATACCGACTAAAATCTCATACAACGCCCCACTGAAAATGCGTGAGTAATTATGCGGGTCTCGACCAACTTCAAAGTCTGGATTTTTGGGGGCATAGCGCAATTCATCAAATGGTATCACCTGAAAATCATTCAAGGCATTCCGCAAATATACCGTATGCCCCGCGATCAATGCCGTTTCGGTCTCAATACTACTCGCCATTTGTTCAGCAATGGCTGTCACGAAGCTATCCAAACGCAAGTTGCCCTGTGTCCACTTCAACAACCGCCGCACCAGCGAATCATCATGCAGCGAAACCAGCACCGCCGTCATATCACCGAAGGCTTCATGAAACGCATTTGGCCCTAATCCAAACGATTCGTTGTACAAATCCCGGAGGCCATCAAGTACCCCGTGCGCGGCTTCATGCGCGACAATATCGGCACTCGTGGCGGTACTCACCTTGCGCCCATCAATCGTGAACGTGTGAAAACCCAACATCCGGTCTTGCTCGTTATAAAACGCATTGGCTTCGTCGCCCACATGCGGGTCAATGGTCAGACGGGGTGAAGAAAATGACCAGGGAATCGCCCGCCGCGCATAGCGTTCAAACATTCGCAGCGTATAGGTCGTGTAATAGAAACTGTTGACCTGATCAAATTCGCGCGAACCCGGCATGAACAAATAGTGCCCATCTGCATCAGGCCATGCGACATCACCCGCACTGTCCTGTACCTGTACACGCGCATTGACCAATCCCGGACGAATGTCCTCAATCCGCATGTGGCGTACTTCTGGCTCGCCGACGAAGGGGTCTTGTGGATACACCATCACGGCTACTCGTGCCGTCGCCACATCTGGCGCTGGTTCGGCTTGCAGCGAAAATGAACTGACCGCCCGCTGCATCATCATCGCCGGGATATTCAAGCGGCTGTTTTCCTGCAATCGCCGCAGTCGATTATGCAGAATCGCTTTTCCGCCAGAAATCATCCCCTGTTGCTCATCACTGGACATGCTTCATACCTCCTGTTTACCGCACAGATTCCCTATCGGCTGAATTGTAGCGCTGCATGGCGCCCCGCTGCCGACCGTCCATAAAAAACATTTATAGTTAACCCAATCAATATGATGGTTCATTATAGCCGGAATTCGTTATCCTGAAAGCAATACCACCACTGGAGAAGGGGTTAGCGCCAATCACGATACAATAAAACACTGACAACACACATCATTTCCGGTAAAATAAGTAGCATCAATCAAATAACCCATCTAACCAGTCAACAACCCAACCCCCATCAAGAATAATGGCTGCGCGCCAAACCGCAGCCCTACACTATCAAAGGTGAAATGATGAGCGACCAATTCAACACACGCGGCACGTTCGATACGGGCAGTGGCGAAGCGGTGATTTACCGCATTAACGAACTTGGTATCGACAACGTGGCAAAACTCCCATTTAGCATCAAAATACTGCTGGAAAATGCCCTCCGTAATCTCGATGGGCGTGAAGTCAGCGAAGAGGATGTCCGCAATCTCGCCAATTGGGATGCCAGAAACTATAACGCGGTTGAAATTCCTTTTAAACCCGCCCGCGTCATATTGCAGGATTTCACGGGTGTTCCGGCGGTGGTGGATTTAGCCGCACTTCGCAGCGCCATGCAGCGAATGGGTGGCGACCCACAAAAAATCAATCCCGTCATCCCCGTTGACCTCGTGATTGACCATTCGGTGCAGGTCGATGTCTTCGCCCGCCCCGATGCGCTGGCACGCAATGCCGAGATGGAATTCGTCCGCAATCGTGAACGTTATGAATTTTTACACTGGGGACAAAAAGCATTCGACAACTTCAAGGTCGTCCCCCCGGCAACCGGCATTGTCCATCAGGTGAATCTGGAATATCTGGCGAAGGTCGTCCAACTCTACGATGACCCACAGGGCGGCAAAGTGGCACTGCCCGATACACTCGTTGGGACCGACAGCCACACGACCATGATTAACGGTATCGGCGTGCTGGGCTGGGGCGTCGGCGGTATCGAAGCCGAAGCCGCGATGCTCGGTCAGCCGATTTACATGCTCATGCCCGAAGTCGTCGGCTTCAAAGTCACGGGCACACTGCCGGAAGGCGCAACCGCTACCGACCTCGTGCTGATTGTGACCCAGATGCTGCGTAAGAAAGGTGTCGTCGGCAAATTTGTCGAATTTTATGGACCCGGCCTCAGCAGTATGTCGCTGCCAGATCGTGCCACGATTGCGAATATGGCGCCGGAGTATGGCGCGACAATGGGCTTCTTCCCGGTAGATGAGGAAGCACTCAGTTACATGCGCCGCACCGGACGCGACGAATCGCTCATCACACTGGTGGAACGCTATTGCAAAGAACAGGGTATCTTCCGCACCGATTCGACACCCGACCCCGAATATAACGATACACTCGAACTCGATTTGAGCACCGTTGAGCCGAGTCTGGCGGGGCCGCTGCGCCCACAGGATCGCATTCTGCTGCGTGATATGAAACCGGCCTTCAACAAAGCCCTGACCGCGCCCGTTGGCCCACAGGGATTCGCCCTCAGCCCGGAACAGGTCAAGCGCACGGCCAAAGTCAAAGACAATGGCTCCAGTGCTGAAATCACCCATGGCGCGGTGGTCATCGCCGCCATCACAAGCTGCACCAACACCAGCAATCCGACGGTGATGGTCGCGGCTGGTCTATTAGCGAAAAAGGCTGTCGAAAAGGGTCTGACACGCAAACCCTATGTCAAAACCAGTCTCGCGCCCGGTTCTAAGGTTGTTACTGAATATCTGGACAAATCTGGTTTGACGACGTATCTCGAACAACTCGGCTTCCACACAGTGGGATATGGCTGCACGACCTGTATCGGCAACAGCGGCCCCTTGCCCGAACCTGTGTCCGAAGCCATTCACACCGGCGATTTAGTGGCCTCCGCCGTACTGAGTGGCAATCGCAACTTCGGCGGACGCATCAGCCCGGATGTGCGCGCGAATTTCCTGGCATCACCGCCGCTGGTCGTCGCTTATGCGCTGGCGGGGACAGTCGATATTGACCTGCACAGCGATCCCATTGGCACAGATAAAAGCGGCAATCCGGTCTATCTGAAAGACATCTGGCCGACCCGTCAGGAGATTCTCGACACCGTACAGAGTAATCTGACCGCCGATATGTTCAAAGAACAGTACGGCAATGTCTATGACGGTAATCCGATGTGGAACGAAATCCCCAGCACAAGTGAAGCGGTCTACGAATGGAATGAGGACAGCACCTACATTCAAGAACCGCCCTTCTTCATCGACCTCGCGCCAGAAGCGGCGCCGATTGCGCCGATTACAGATGCGCGGGTGCTGGTCAAGGTTGCCGATTCAGTCACAACCGATCACATTTCGCCAGCCGGGTCAATCGCCATCAACAGTCCCGCAGCACAATATTTGCTCGATAGAGATGTCGAACCGCAGTATTTCAACAGCTATGGGTCACGACGGGGTAATGACCGGGTGATGACGCGCGGCACTTTCGCCAACGTCCGCCTGCGTAATCTCCTTCTTCCCGGCAGTGAGGGTGGCGTGACATCGTATCTGCCCACAGGCGAAGAAATGACCATTTACGATGCCGCGATGAGATATATCGACAACGGCACACCGCTTATCGTCATTGCGGGCAAAGATTATGGCATGGGGTCTAGCCGTGATTGGGCGGCCAAGGGCGCATTCCTGCTTGGGGTGAAGGCCGTTATCGTCGAGAGCTTTGAGCGCATCCATCGCAGCAACCTCGTCATGATGGGCGTGCTGCCGCTGACATTCAAACCCGGCGACTCATGGCAATCGCTCGGCCTCACCGGACATGAATACTTCGACATCCCAGTGACCGACGATGTGCAGCCAATGGGCACACTCACCGTCACCGCCACCGACGAAAACGGCAAAGTCACAAAATTCGATACTACAGTCCGGGTGGATACACCCATCGAGGTTGAATACTATCGCAATGGCGGCATCCTCCAGACCATCCTGCGGAATATGTTCAAGAACTAACCGCTCAACCTCTACAAAGCGCAATGCCCGACGGTTATACATGGTCGGGCATTTTTTGTTCGCTATTTTGACCGCATCTCTTAAGAATTCTTCAGGGCTTTAGCAAGACTTGCTCGGACACTCTCAATATCACTTGTAC
>CAZTLI010000453.1:0-4476 GCA_964614375.1 uncultured Anaerolineaceae bacterium | reverse complement strand
TGTATGTCCATGTTGCTGAAAAATCAAAAATGGCGGTGCTCAAATTGCTGGCAGACGCGGCGGTTTCGATTGACGACTTTGATTTAACGGATCGCCCGGATATTGTGACGGAGGTGCGGCATGATTGATTTTGCGAATGTGATCACGATTTCCCGCAAAGAACTCTATGACGCGCTGCGTAATCGCTGGTTCTTGCTGTTTACATTTGCTTTCACTGGTTTGGCGCTGGCCTTATCCTTGCTAGGCCAGCCTGCCGGCGGACAGCTTCACCTATCGAATTACGGACGCACGACTGCCAGTTTAGTCAATCTGGTGCTGCTATTTGTGCCACTGATTGGGCTGACATTGGGCGCGGCGGCGCTGGCGAGTGACCGCGAAACAGGCGCTCTGGATTATCTCCTCTCGCAACCTGTCACACATGCCGAAGTGCTGCTCGGCAAATATCTGGGTTTATCGGGTGCGCTGCTGGCCTCGCTGCTGGTGGGCTTTGGTGTGGCAGGGGCAGTCCTTATCACGCAAAATCAAGCCAGCGACGCGAGCGGTTACATGCTGACGGTTGGGCTGGCCTGTTTGTTGGCGCTGGCGATGCTGAGTGTTGGGTTTTTCGTCTCCGCCATTGCACAAAAGACGGCGGCGGCACTGGGCGGTGGATTATTCATCTGGTTATTTCTCGTATTTGTTGGCGATCTGGGCTTAATGGGGACGGCAATCGTCACCCGGATGCCTATCGAAGCGATCTTCTATATCGCCAGTATAAATCCCCTACAGATGTTCAAAATGGCGACCATCATCAACCTTCAAGCCAATTTGGAGGTGCTGGGGCCTGTTGGACTATATGCAACTGAACGGTTTGGTGGCGGGTTGTTTGTGCTCCTGCTGCTTGGCCTGCTCTTGTGGATTATCGTGCCGCTGTTGGGAGCAATTTCTATATTCGCGACGGGGCATTTACTGCCATTCAAAGGGAGGGCTGCATGAAAACCATCATGTTACTTCTCTTACTGGTTGTGGTCATGGTCGGCGCCTGCAATCCGGCGGACGATGGCGCCCGGCAGACGATAGACAATGTGCAGATATCGCTTGTCGTTGAACCCGATCCAGCCGCAGTCGGTGAAACCACACTCGTTATCACCCTTACAGATGTGGATGGTAGGCCGATTGATGGTGCGACGGTGCGAGTCCATGGCAATATGGATCACGAAGGCATGATTCCAGTCGAAGGCGAAAGTGCGGATAGTGAAGCCGGTGTCTATCGTGTGCCGTTTGCATGGACGATGGGCGGCGGTTGGATTTTAGATGTTACGGCAACGCTGCCGGACGACGGCGGCATTGTGGTAGAACGCTTCGACCTCAATGTCAGCGCGATTTCGCAAGAGAGTGTCATCACCCAACACGATGGAAATGCCACTCAACGCGATCAGGAAGCGATGGCGGCGGATGACATCGTGATTGGCTATATCGGGCTGGGCGACGCAGTAATGCCTGGCGATGCAACCGTCAGGGTCACCATTACTGATGGCAATGGTAACCCGATTGACGACGCACAGGTCACACTCACTGGGACGATGAACCACGCGGGCATGATGCCCATCTCCGGCGAAGCCGATAGCAGCGAGGATGGTTACTACCGTATCCCGGTGCAATGGACGATGGTGGGTGATTGGCACGTTGAGATACAGGTCACATTGGCGGATGGTCGGCAAACATCGGCGACATTTGACCAGCATGTGATGGATACCACCGAGACTTCAACATCTCACGATGACTAATGCTTCAAAATCCTGCCCACAGGATGAACTGATAGAACAGGCACGACCAGGAGGAAACAATGACACAAAACGAGCCGACCAACAACAAAGAACTCACTGGATTCATCAGCTTATTGGTACTGCTGCTTAGTGTGACGATACTGTCTTTTGTCGTTGGGCCAAACTCACGGGTATCGGGAGTACGATTGGCAGCAAGGCCTACATCGACACCTACAGCCATTCCTCCAACTCGCACGCCAGTACCGAGCTTAACACCGCGTCCGAGCGATACACCGACCCCGGCCCCGACCCATACGCCGTTCCCCCCCACCGAAGCGCCTGCTGACAGCGGTAGTTCGGCAGACGCTGGTAATTATGACCCGGCACTGGTGTCTGCGGGCGAGACGCTATTTCTAACGGCATGTTCAGCCTGTCATGGTGCGGATGCGCGCGGTATTCCGAATCTGGGCAAAGACCTTGTTGCAAGCGAATTTATCGACGGTCTTTCCGACGATGAACTGGTCACCTTCATCAGTACCGGGCGTCCAATCTGGGATCCATTGAATACAACCGGTGTTGATATGCCTGCACGCGGCGGTAACCCGGCACTCAGTAATGAGGATATTAGCGCGATCGTGGCCTACATCCGTTCGTTGTCACCGTAGAAGACCCTGTTGAAACCCATCGCGCGGGACACAGTGGTGACCGACAATCCAGTGTCCCGCGCTGATTAGCCAGATTGCTTGAAAATCTGGCGGCGCAGGTCACGACTAATGCACACCCCTGATTTAGCTATCCATGAGATTGTGAATTTTATCATTGTGACTTGTCCTCGCGGACGATGCACCACACAGGCCAACTTCGCGCGCGCGTTGTGCCGCGAACACGCATTTTGACGGTCAGATTGTAAGTCGTTGTAACGATGTAAGTCGTGGCAATAAACAAAGCTGCCAATAGCGTGCTCTAATCCCCACGGAAAGTAGATGTTATCTAATTTGACGATGGGTTGAATGCGCTGGTTTTTAAGGTCAGTTCCAGATTGTTTTCTGAGCGGGGTCTTTTCCTTCGCCATTTTTGCTCCTTCCAGCACGCTCTTTGGCTGGAATTCTTCTCCGTTTTCACCTCATTTTCTATCCAATACCGCCAAGCATTTTACAGTTGCCATAGCGCATGGGCAGTCCCATCGTCATGAGCAGGTGTCATAATGACTATTGACATGAATTTCGCGCAGTTGTGGATGAATTTGTCGTCATCCGATGCGACTATGTGGGAATTTGCTACAGATTTGCCATAACTTATCGGGCTGAACAGGGTCTTATCAAGTAAAGCGCGTTGTTGGTTAATCGAAAGCGAAACGCCAATCCAATGATTGTTCTCGTGTTATCCGATGTCACCAGCGATGTGGATGATCTCGCCCGTGCGCGTGCGGGGGATGAAGAAGCCATCGTCGCCATTTACCGCCGTTACTTCGACCCGGTGTATCAATTCTGTCGTCTGCGTGTGGGTGATGCCCAGACAGCACAGGATTTAGCGGGCGAAGTCTTCGTCAAATTTGTAAAGTCGCTGCATGGCGAAACCGCTCCCCATTCCAGCCTGCGGGGATGGATTTTTCGGGTTGCCCGCAATCTGGTGTATGACTATTACGGGCGGGCGGAAGAATTACCCGTCGAGACACTCGACCAGTGGCTGATGACAGATACCCATACCGACCCGGAGGTGCAGGCCATTCGCGCGATTCAAGTCGAGCGCGCACGGCTTGCCATCCGTATGCTCGCGCCAGCCCAGCAAGAGGTACTGCTGCTGCGCTTTGACCAGCAGTTGAGCCTACAGGAAACGGCAGACATCATGGACAAAGAGGTCAACGCGATTAAGGCGCTGCAATTTCGGGCGGTGAACACGCTGCGACAGATATTACGCGATATAGAAGCAGAGGATCACTAACAATGGCGGTGAGAGACGACCTAATCGAAGCCCTGAGCGTGTGTATTGATCGCCTGAACAGCGGTGAAGACAACGAAACGATATTGAACGATTACCCGAGGCTTGCGCCTCAGCTACGGCCTATGTTGGAAGCGGGACGGATGTTCGAGCGTGTGCGTTATCCATCTGCCGACGTGACATCGGCGTCTGAAGCGATTGAACCCTTGCTGCGACAAACCATCCGGCAGATATTCCGGGGTGGATGGGGCGGGATGGGCGGGATGGTGCTGGTTTTGCTGCTGGGCGGCGCGCTTATTGTGGGCATCTTTGCGCTGAACCGCACGCCTATCCCTGCATCAGATGTGGCACAGACGGCTGAACCACCCGTGTCAACGTCAGCGGAAGAATCACCTGATACCGGCACAGCAGTCATTACCGAAATACCTGCGCCTACGTCAGAGGCCGCTTCCATTCTGGTTATTGTTGGGACGGTGACGGCGATTGATGCCAATGTCCTCACTGTTTATGATATGTCATTTGAACTTGCGCCAGACGACCCGGTTTTGACCGTGCTGCGTATCGGTGACGCGCTGCGGATCGAAGCGACGCGCTCAGGTCGCGCGAGCATCATGCAGGTGGTAAACATCACGTTCATCAATGTGACTGTCGTGGTCAATAACGGTGAGGTGTGGCGCGGTGGCGACTGCATGGTCGCGCCTCCGGTATGGGCGCAATCGCAAGCAGGAGAGTGGTACGCCGCCTGCACATCGAGTCCGCCCGCTAGTGGGGGCGGTGCTGCGCCCGGCAGCGG
>CAZTLI010000452.1:0-4477 GCA_964614375.1 uncultured Anaerolineaceae bacterium | reverse complement strand
CGTTTGACCTCCCAAATTGCACTCGTAATGTGCCACCTGAAATATCCCTATTTTTGTTTACCTGTTCTCTGTGTTTAACCCCTTAGTTAATAAGTGGTTGCAGATTTGAGTCAGGCTTTTATCTGAAATGGTGCATGATATAATGGCTGGATTGTGCAGCCAACGCTTTTTTGTTGGGGCACATTATAGCACATCCATCCCCTAAATATGGAATAAACGTGCATAAGTAGTTCAGCTTTGGTGTGCAATAACGTTGGTTGGTTTTTTAGTATTCTGGGTACGATACCAGCAGTATGATTTTGATAACGGGTGCTACAGGTTATATAGGTCGTCATCTGGTCGAGCAATTAGCGAAAGACGGGCGGCGCGTGCGCTGTTTATTGTCTCCTCAGCAATTGTCTCATGCGAATTGGCATGTCGATGACAATATGAGGCCAGAAATCGTTGAAGGCACAGTGCTAAATGAAGAGGCATTATTTCATGCAATGGCAGGTGTGCATGTGATTTATCATTTAGAAAGTGTCCAGTGGTGGGGCCGCTATCGCGATTTTGAACGCATTGAAGTGGGTGGCACGCGGAATCTCATTTCAGTTGCGCGGTCTGCCCGTGTAGGCCGTCTTATTTACCTGAGTCACCTGGGTGCCGATTCTGCGTCCGCCTATACGCTGCTACGGATGAAAGGCATGGTCGAAACCCTCATTCGTTCCAGCGGGCTAGCCTATACAATCGTGCGCTCTGGCCCAATATTTGGCGAAGGCGATGCGTTTATCAATCATCTTGCCATGATGTTGAAGTTGAGTCCCCTGGTGTTTCTAATGCCGGGTCGTGGCGAAACTGTCGTGCATCCGATCTATGTGGATGACCTCGTGAGGGCGTTAGTCTGTACATTAGATACGATTGGTGTCGTGGATGAAGTCATAGAGATTGGGGGGCCGGAGTATACGACGCTGGAAGATTTGCTGCGAACGGTGATGCGTGTAACGGGAATTTATCGGGGTTTACTGGCTGTTGCGCCTTACCTGCTGCGCTGGTTTGTTTCTATCTATAGTCGTTTAATGCCGCGTTCACTGCTGACACACCAGTTGCTTGATATGCTGGCGACCAACCGGACAGCGCACTTAGGCAATACCTATACCTATTTTGGCTTCCATCCCCGCCGCTTTGAAGATACATTGCTGACCTATTTACCTGAGCATCATTGGTTTTGGCCGGGATTGCGTTATGCCTTCCGCCGTCGCCCGCGTCGGACATGATGTATATGGATAATGTGACTATCAAAATGCTGCGGAGCATGACCGATATGCACGCGGCTGTCGAACTACAAAAAGTATATTGGGGTGACTCGACTGATACGCTCGTTCCAGCACACATGCTGTTTTCGTTCGTAAATTTTGGCGGGCATGTGTTGGCGGCGATGGATGGAGAGCGTATGATCGGCCTGCTCATTGATTTTCTAGGCACAGATGGCACGCAGACAGACCGTCCAGCAATGACTAACCTGCTGATTGTGTCTAAACGATTGGTGGTGCTGCCAGAATATCGGAATCAAAATGTCGCCTATAAGTTGAAATTGGCACAGCGTGACATCGCGATGCGTCAGGGTATTCGATTGGTTGCATGGACATTCGACCCAATGCTAGCCGTCAATGCCTATTTCAACATCCACAAGCTCGGTGTGGTTTGTTCGCATTATTATCCAGATTATTATGGGACAGACCAGGGATTGCAGAATTTAACCGGGAGTGATCGTCTGCTGGCGGATTGGTGGGTGACACATCGCCGCATTGAAGAACGAATCAATGGGCAGCGTAGTAGTTTATCGCTCGAACAATATTTGTCGGCAGATACACCTATCGTTAATCCCACACAGATTGATCGGGACGAAGGCTTGCTTTGGCCTCCTGAATCCGGTAATTGGCCTACGCGCACGATGGCGCTGGTCGAAATTCCCCCGAACTTTGTGGAGGTTAGCGCACGAAATGATGAACTGGCAACAATGTGGCGGCGGCATATCCGGGAAGTGATGCAGTATTTGCTCTCCGCAAACTACATTATCACCGATTTTGTGCGCGGTAATCACGAGGGGCGTGACCGCACTTTTTACTTATTGAGCTATAACATGGGATTTGATTTTGGACGAAATTAACAGGCCTCAACTGAAACCTATTACCGTACAGGATGTGAAGCTCTATCCGATTGCGCTTCCACTCGTAGAGACGCTGCGAACGAGCTTCGGCGAAGAACCCTACAAAGCGGCGATACTCGCGGCAGTCCATTCCGACACAGACATTGTGGGGTGGGGCGAGGCTTCGGTGGAAATCAATCCGGGCTATAGTTCAGAGACTATGGGCACGGCGCAGCACATCATGACCAACTTCCTCGTGCCCAAACTGGTCGGGCAAACGTTGCGGAGTCCAACGGACGTGCCTGAATTGTTTAAGTCTGTACGCGGTCATCCACTCGCCAAACATGCCCTGGAAACTGCGGTGTGGGATGCCATTGCAAAACACAATGAACTGCGATTAGTGGACTTATTCGCACGATTTTTACCTGAAGGTAATGAATCGCGTGGCAGGGCGGTTGTCGGCGTCAGTATAGGGATGCAAGCAACGCTTGACGACACGTTGGCAATTATTGGCAAGCGATTAAAACAGGGCTACGGGCGCATCAAGCTCAAAATTCAACCGGGATGGGATGTAGAATTTGCGCGAGGTGTGCGCGCCGCCTACCCGGATATTGTGTTGATGTTGGACGCAAACAGCGCCTACACATTGGATGATACTGAGCATCTGGCGCGGCTGGATGCGTTCAATTTGCTGATGATAGAACAGCCGCTCGGCTATAATGATATTTACGAACACAGCAAACTCCAGCCACAGATCAACACCCCGCTGTGTTTGGATGAGAGTATCAAATCGGTGAGCGATATGCGCCTCGCTATGGAATTGGGTGCATGTGACATTCTGAATCTGAAACCGGGTCGTGTCGGTGGCTTTACCGAAAGCCTCGCGCTGTACCGGATATGCACAGCGCATGATGTGCCGCTATGGATAGGTGGCATGTTGGAAACAGGCGTGGGACGGGCGGCTAATGTGGCGCTGGCGTCGTTACCGGGTGTGACTCTGCCGTGTGACATTTCCGCCACTGACCGTTACTTCGACCCCGACATCACCGAACCGCCGTTTGTGTTGGGTGCGGGGAGTACGTTGGCGGTGCCTGATGGTTATGGTATTGGTGTGAGTGTCCAACACGAGCGTGTTCAAGAAGCAGTTGCACGCTGGCACAAAAAACAGGCCTATTCGCAATAGAGGAGAAAACGCGATGCCATTTGCAGACCAGACTATATCATTCATCGGCGCGGGGATGATGGGCGAGGCGATGATGAAAGGCTTGCTCAATAAAGGGCTGGTATCCGCCCAGCAGATAGTTGCATCTGACCCGCATGTTGACCGTGGAAATGAACTGATTGAACGATACGGTCTGCGCTTTACAACCAGCAATATAGAAGCCGCTGCTGATTCCAGCATTCTGGTTATCGCGGTAAAACCACAGGTTATTGACCGGGTATTGCATGAACTGCGCGGGAAAATTGACCATATATCGCTGGTAGTCAGTATCGTGGCGGGTGTCACCACGCGAAAGATTGCGGGGGAACTGCTCAATGCGCGGGTTGTACGGGCAATGCCCAATACACCGGGACAAATCGGGCAGGGCATTACGGTCTGGACAGCGACAGCTGAAGTGCGTGGCTCGCAGCGTGAACAGGCACAGGCGGTTTTGAGCGCACTCGGCGAACAAATTTGCGTTGAAGAAGAACGTTTTTTGGATATGGCGACGGCATTAAGTGGAACAGGCCCTGCCTATGTGTTCTTATTTATGGAAGCATTGATTGATGCAGGTGTTCACATGGGTTTTTCGCGTAGGGACGCGGAAAAGCTGGTACGCCAGACGATATTGGGGTCGGTGCTCTATGCCACGGACTCGCACGCTCATCCGGCAGAACTGCGTAATCAAGTAACCAGTCCGGGCGGAACATCAGCAGCAGCGATTTATGAAATGGAAAAAGGTCGTTTGCGAACAGTGCTGTCGGACGCTGTGTGGGCGGCTTATCGCCGTTCGGTGGAGTTGGGTAGTAGTGACAAAGAATAGCGACGATATTTAGCGTCGATTGCTATTTTTTAGTATGAAATTCGCCCGATTCTGTTTGTGAAAAAGTGGACATATAACATTTAATCAGTTACAATGCCGTTGATTCTGTTAGACAGTTCAAACTCAGGGGTTCGACCCATTGCGGTGAACCATTGGTGTAAAAACCCGTGTCGTTGAAGTTGATGTAAGCCAATCATCTCCTAACGCATGTGCGGGGTATCTTTATGACCATGTGTAGGAACATATCAAGAGGAGACTAAATACGTATGGCAGAAGCCTCCGATATCTATAAGAGTATATTGGATCAAATCGCCAGTTTTGAGCCAAC
>CAZTLI010000451.1:0-4486 GCA_964614375.1 uncultured Anaerolineaceae bacterium | reverse complement strand
GAATGGGGCAATCTGATTGGTAATCCTATCAAACTGGGTGACCAACCTTAGGTTGATAACGAGTAGACAGGGGATGGGCAACTGGTCGTCCCCATTTCCACCCCAATAGTGGAATGATGCACCTTTAACAGGAATCGCAACATATAACGGCATGGGAGCCAGACGGTTAGGCCGCGCTCTGCAAAAGCGTGTTAAGCGGGTTCGACTCCCGCCCGTGCCTTTGCGATAGAAAGCTACACCAATTATCAAGGAGAGTATGCGATGCCCAGCATCAAAGTGCCCACGCCCCTGCGTCCCTATACTGGCGGTGAAGCGACTGTCAGTGTCACAGGGGATACGGTTGGCGCAGCGCTCGAAAATCTAGTGACACAATATCCCGACCTGCGCGACCATCTCTATAACGATGGGCAGTTACGGAACTTTGTCAACATTTTTCTGGGGGAAGAGGATGTGCGCTTTCTGGATGGCACAGATACCGAACTCGATCCCGATGACAGCTTAAGAATTATCCCGACAATCGCTGGCGGGGCGTAATCGTCAGCTAGCCCTGATACTCAAATGGACGAGGGTACGAAACATGAGTACGGAAACACTGCGTAAAGTCGATCAGACAGGTCTTAAAACCGGGCAAGCACTGACCATCATCCTGCTGCTGCTTGGATTTGTGCTCGCAAGCTGGCTGCTGGTCGCGATTGTGGCGGTGGCGCAATTCCTGGGCGCTGTCGCCGCACCGTTCGCGCCATACAAACTGGTGTATCAAAATCTGGTCAAACCCGCTGGAATCGTCAAACCAAACGTCATCACTGATAACCCCGAACCGCACCGTTTCGCCTTGCTGGTCGGGGCAATTTTTAATGGTGTGGCGACGGTCCTGCTGCTGGCAGGTGTGCCTGTAGTGGCGTGGGTGCTGGTGTGGGTAGTGATTGCGCTGGCAAACCTCAACTTCTGGCTGAACTTCTGTCTGGGCTGCTGGATGTACTATCAATTCCACCGTTTTGGCGTACCCGGCTTTACCGTTTCCCCGGTGAAGGAGTAAGCGTATGGTCGAACGGGCATTGTTTGCAAGCGTCCTGCTGATTATCGGTGGTCTGGGATATGTGCGTTATCGTCGCAATCTCTTGCGCCGGATTGAACAGCAAATTGACCATGACCCGATACTGATCGGATTGAAAAACGGCATTCCGACCATCGTCTATTTCACGACACCGACGTGTGTGCCCTGCCGCACACAGCAGCAGCCCGCGCTGGTGCAATTGCAGGATGAATTGGGCGAAAATGTGCAAATCGTCAAAATCGACGCCACCGAAGACCCGGACACGGCTGACCGTTGGGGCGTGTTTTCTGCACCGACGACATTTATACTGGATAGCAGCGGTGTGCCGCGTCGGGTCAATCATGGCGTCGTCGATAGCAACCGGCTCAAACAGCAAATTTTCTCTGTAGCGTAAGTCAAACGAGGAACACAATTATGGCTCTATCGCCACTGGTCAAAGTACAAACCGAACTATCACACGCAGAAATCCGCCGCTACAGCCGCCACCTCATCATGCCCGAAGTCGGCATTGAAGGGCAAAAACGCCTGAAAGCCGCCAGCGTCCTGCTCATCGGCACAGGTGGCCTGGGCAGCCCGACGGCGCTCTATCTGGCAGCAGCGGGCATAGGCCGTATGGGGTTGGTCGATTATGATGTCGTTGATGAATCCAATTTACAGCGGCAGGTCATTCACGGGCAAAGCACGCTCGGCGTCTCCAAGCTCGATAGTGCTGAAGGCCGCATCAAAGACATTAATCCCTTCATTCAGATTGACAAATACAACGTCCCGCTGACAGCCGATAACGCGCTGGAACTGTTCGCGCCCTATGATGTCATCATCGACGGCACAGACAACTTCCCGACACGGTATCTCGTCAACGATGCCTGTGTGAAATTGGGTAAGCCCAATGTTTACGGCAGTATCTTCCGCTTCGATGGGCAGTTGAGCGTGTTCTATGCCGAAGAAGGGCCATGCTATCGCTGCATGTTCCCCGAACCGCCGCCGCCGGGCCTCGTACCAAGCTGTGCCGAAGGGGGCGTACTGGGTATTTTGCCGGGAACAATCGGCACAATGCAGGCGACTGAAGCCCTCAAACTGATTCTCGGTATCGGCGAACCGATGATTGGCAAAATGCTGCTCTATGATGCGCTGGATATGAGCTTCAATACCATCCGCGTTCGTAAAGACCCGAACTGCCCGGTGTGCGGTGTGCCGCAGGAGCAGGTTGAACTCATCGACTATGAACAGTTTTGCGGTGTGCCCGCCCATGACCACAGCACCTTCCATGCGGGTACGAATGGGCACATTCAGGAAATCGACGTGTTTGAATTGCAACGTCGCATGAGCGAAAATGGCGTCGTCGTGCTGGATGTGCGCGAACCGCACGAATGGGCAATCAGCGCGATTGACGGCACGCTGCGTATTCCCAAGGGCGAGATTCAGGTGGCGAAGAACGCGGTGTTGGCAGGACGAAAATTGCGTGAAGAAACCGTGCTCGCGGAAATTCCCACTGATAGAGACGTGCTCGTTCACTGCCGTTCGGGTAAACGCAGTGCCGATGTGATTGCGTTCTTGCAGGAAATCGGCTACGACTCAACGCGCCTGTATAACGTTGCGGGTGGCATCCTTGCATGGGCGCAATCCATCGACGATACCCTGCCACAGTATTAGGGCAATACCAATCTGCACCAATCAAGCCTGTCATCAGGGCGGTGGCAGGCTTTTTGATTGCATTTCAGCCGATGGCGCGCAAAGGTTACGGTTATTCCAGTCTAAATTGCCCCAAAATGGAACTAAACACGATTTTACGCCGTATATTCCTTTAGGAATGTGATAGGCAAATACGCTATAATATTTCGTAAAATTTGTAGTGATAAGTGCGACCTGCTGCACTCTACACAACCGCCAATGGAGGGATTGCGTGCGAATCTTATTACTAGCACAGGGCGACTCAGATGCGAAAGATTTGTTGCGCGCCGCGATTGAAGCGCGGTATGGCCCCAGTCCTCCTGTAATCGAAACCCTGCGAGTGGATTTTAAAGGACGCGCCCGTGTGAAATTAGGGCCGATTAAAACGTGGGTGCCTGTCGAGATGACGACGCATTTTCGCTTTCCCGATGCGATGCGTCTGGATTTTACAGTTAAACCGCTGGGCTTATCTATTCAGCGCGGAATTGAAGCCTATGACGGCACGACCTATCGCAGTGTGCGCGGCGGCAACAATCCAACCACCATCACTGAAGACAGTGCCAGCCATTCCATGCGGCGGCGCCTGTGGGCAATTGCGGCTGTTTTACTGACCCCAATTGGCGAAATGTTTGTCAAGCTAAGCGCGATGGGTAACAGCGAGATTGAAGCCCTCAATACCAAACTCGACGATGCTGTGCGTTTGCATTTGCGAGAGGATAATGGCCTCGAATATGTGTATGTCCCCTGCCTGAATCTTGACACAGGCAAAGAACAGGTCTTTAAGTTGCAGCTCACACAGGAACAAACCCCCATCGACAGCCTGATGCTGCCGAAGAAGGTGAGTGCGTACTGGGACGACGACGTGTACTTTGAGGTTGAACCCCTGCGCGCCGAGAACAATCCCCGTATTGCCGATGGCGTGTTTACGCTGGACGCCGATATATAAGCTGCCCTGACTTTAGGAAAACAAAATAGCCAGTACCATGACGGTGCTGGCTTCGTTTTTGTAGCAGATGCGGTTTAGTTGAAGTAACGTTCTGGCATCGGTTGTTCATTGATACTGGAGATGGCAAAACCCCGTTTGAGATAATTATTGAGCGCATGTGGCCCATCGAGATTGCACGTATGCAGCCAGACGCGGCGTGTACCGCTGTTCCATGCTTGCTGAATACCATAGCTTAAGAGATGTTTGCCTAATCCACGCCCCATGAATGCCCGTCGAATGCCAAAGTATGCGATTTCAGTGGAACGCCCATCTTTGCATAGTTCGATATAACCCGCAGGCGTGCCATCCACATACATCACATAGACACTGGTTTCTGGTGCTGCCAGAACACGATGGAGTTCATCGTCCGAAAACAGCAGCCTATCCCGCCAGCACCACTCATCCCCTACCGCTTTATACAAAAAACGATAGAAATCGACATCGGGTTGTTCCATTTTCACAATATCGACATTGGGCGCGCTGGAATAGGCAGGCTCAAATGCGCTGGGTGAGGTCATTTCAATATAGGTGGTGACAAGAATTTCGGGTGTCATAAGCGCAATATCAATACCAACGACATGAATCTCCGATACACTTCATTATTGAATAGATTGCACTCACGCCGCATGGTATAATCGCACCGAAAACTGGCAGAATTTTCTGGTAAATCCGTACAAAAACTCACCCCACAGGAAAATCAGGGACTATGATTGACTTCTCACTTAACGAAGAACAACTCGAAGCACAAAAAATGGTGCGTGACTTTTGCGCCAAAGAAG
>CAZTLI010000450.1:0-4491 GCA_964614375.1 uncultured Anaerolineaceae bacterium | reverse complement strand
ACATCCGCAGGCGGCTCGTCCACAGGTGAATGATGCTCGATGCCTTCACCTGCCGGGTACTTTGGCCTTCCAGATGCGTCACACGGGCTTCGGGCACACACATCACGCGCCAACCCGCTTTTTTGATGCGCCATGCCCAATCGACTTCCTCGCAATACATGAAAAAGCCCTCATCAAACATGCCCGTTTGCTGAATGACCTCACGCCGCAGCATCATCGTCGCGCCCAATGTAAAATCGACATCAAACGGTTTGCCAGCGTCATACTTTAAACGCGCATAACGCCCATTGAAACGGCTCTCGATTAAGCGTCCCGGCGTCGGGAAAAATTCTACCCATAATTGGCGCAAACCGGGAAATGCGAAGGCCCCGGGCTGGAAACGGCCATCTTCATAAGCCAGTTGCGCGCCCACAAGACCGACATTCGGTTGAGTCATCAACGCATTGTATAAGGCGCGGGTCGCGCCCGGTTGTGTAATCGTGTCGGGGTTGAGCAAATAAACCGCACGCGGCAAATCGTCATCAGGCACAGTACCCTCAAAACCCATCTGCCGCATGGCGAGGTTATTCGCTTTCACAAAACCGAGATTTTCATCACTGGCGATGAGCGTCACCTGTGGAAAGGTTTCTGCCACTGCCGCCGCTGTGCCATCGGACGAGGCATTATCCACGACATAGACTTTCGCAGAGAGACCACTGTTGTCTAAATCGTCAAACAGGCTGCGAAGCGCCACCAATACCAGTTCGCGCACATGCCATGTGACAATGACAACGGCAATATCGACCATCAATTCCCCAACTGTGCGAAGTTCAACCCGGTTTCCGCCATAAATGTGTCGAATGCCTCGAAATCGCCCGGTTCAACTGCCAACAGCGCATCCTGGCCTAAGAATATCCGCACGACATCGGCCTGGTCTTCATCCTCAGATAATTCCAGCCATGCCGATTCAAGCGCGATACGAATACTTAATGGCACTTCAAAGGGTACAACCATCACACGGTACGGAAATTCGATGCTGGTATCGGCAATTCGCAAATCATCGACCACTTCATTTTCGGCTTCGACCAGTGCATCGTAGGCCGCTACGGAAATGCCTGTTCCGGCACAATCGCCGCTGGCAACCGCTGCCAGCAGATCGTCGCGACTATCGTAATCCACTATCGCGCCAAAGAAACCCGTCACCTCAATATTGTTCGATGACAGCACCAGCACAGGCACAAGCCAGCTATAAAAATCGTCATTCCCTAACCGGCAGAACGTCCGCCCACGCAGGGAGTTCAACTGGGTTGTGCCGAGTTGACGGCTGACAACAATATGTCCCGCCGCGCCGGTTGTGGCAGGTTCACCTACAACTTCTTCGTCATCCGCTGCGGCTTCTTCATCTGCTGTCAGGGTGCCATGTTGCACTTGGAGACTCGCCGCGCCGCAATTTTGCGCCACTGCCGCATACATACTGACGCCATCCAGCCACGCCACCGCCACAATGCCGCTATCGGACTGGCACAACGCTGCCATTGCATCGGCATAATTATCGACTAGCACAAGGTCTATTGTCACGCCCGCGCTAGCCTGCAACGTTTCCTCAAAAGCCGCTTCTTCATCTGCGGCAGCATCGGCATCAACAGGCAAAATCACAATTTGCAACGGATTTTCGACTGACCCTGCCGGAAAGTCCGCCGGATTCAGCGGCTCTGGTGTGACTTCGACCTCTGGCGTCGTATCAACCTCAGGTGTAGCTGTGGGCTGCGATTGACACGCCGCCATCATCACACCGATCAAAACCAGCAGCACAACACGATAATGCCATTGACCATTCATAGCCGGATGCTCCCTGACAGGTTGCGGATATGCCCCTAATACTACCACAATGCCGCCTTATTGACCGTCCGGGTCGATAATTTCGAGCGAGCGGATACCGACATTACTGTTGACGATAGCGACATCTTCGTGAATTAACCCGGCATAACAATTCTGTGGATTACGCGCCTCAATTTCGGTGATGTGAACCGCACCCCATACGACTGCCCGCGAACCAGGCGGTAAATAGGTATACGCATTGCCACTGATCGGGTCAACCTCTGTCACAAGGTTGTCCGATGTTCCCAATGCCCAGCGATAGGGATAAGGCACCTGTGACGTTTCACAGTGAATACCGACACGCCACGCACCCGATTCTTCAAACCAGTTCAATGAACCAAATACCTGCCCCTGTTGATAGACCGTGCCCGGTTCGGGGCCAGTTGTGCGGATAGGCACACTGCCATAATTTTCAACCGTCAGCCGAAAGACCAGCATATCGCCTAATGGCAGTGAAATGTCGTTCTCCGTGCGCGCTTGTACATTATCGGGCATTGCGATACGCACACCAGTCTGCGAGGCATCGCTGAAGTAGTCCTCATCATAAGGCCATACCTCGAACACAACATCGACACCCACCGCTTGCGGCACAATCTGGGCGCGCGGAGTCCCGCCCGTGCGAATGGTCAACTCACTGGCGACACGCACACGCTGTCCAACCGCATCTTGCGCTACTGCGACAACGGTGTAGGTCCCGTCTGGTGGCGGGTCTGCCCCCAGATCAACACCGCCTTCATAATCATAGATGTGGCGACCGCTGCGCCCGATCAGTGCTTCGTCCTGCACGGCGGAAATCGGCAGTTCGACGCCATTTGCGGTCAACAAAAACACGCGCAAATCCGCGTCTTCTTCAAGGAACACATTGACCTCAACCCGGTCCGATACCCCATCGCGATTAGGTGTAAATTCAGGCGGTACGGTAAATGACGTAATCAATGGCAGCGGTGTATCGGCATCTTCGACAATGAGCGTGCCGCTTGCTTCGGCGACTTCGCCCGATTGGTCTTCCGCCGTCAATCGCCATGTATATGTTCCGCCGGGAATTAATCGGCGCTCAACATCGCCCAGAATGTCCTCCTCAGGCAGCACATAGCCATCCACCACGCCGCTAAAATTCACCGTATGTGTACCATCGATCCGGGATTGACGATTACGAAACACAAATTGGCTATTTTCACCCTCAAAGACCAGCGACACGGTTGCATTGCGCGACAGTGTATAGGTGAATACGGTCACATCGGCGTCGCCATCGGCATTCGGTGTAATGGTGTCAAGTGAGAAGCCCGCCTCCACAATCAGCGGCAAATCTGGCTGAATCAGCATTTGCCCGACAATCAACACCGCCATAAGCGCAATCACCGCCGCTGCTACAACTAACCAGATGGGTATCCGCATCGTATCGCCTCGTGTTTATCTAGTCGCAAAACGTTCCCAGTCTAACGTACACATTTCCTAACGGACAAGAGTCGATTACCCGATGCTGAATCTGAATGCAGCGGCAAGCGTATCGTCGGATCATGCTTTACACCCTCGTTTGACGGCGGTAAACTGTTAAACTACACTGTGACAAAGCAAAAGTAATGAGGAACGGTACGGTGTCCAACGACGCACCCGGTTTTCAAATTATCAATAACGCCGAGGTCGATCAGGATGGGTTAATTGAACGTGCCGTTATCCCCCTGCGCGATCAAGTCATCTATCCCAACATGGTCAGCCCACTACCAATTTTTAGCCAGCAATCGCTGGAAATTGTGCGCGCGGCGCTGACAGAAAATCAAACGCTCATTGCCCTCGCCGAACGCGATATTGTGTTCGAAAAACCAACACCAGAGAATTTATATAGCGTGGGCACAGAACTGGCGCTTGGTCAATTGATGCAGACTTCCGCCCGCACGGTTATGGTACTCGCGCAAGGACGGCGCCGGCTTGAAATTGCTGGAATCGTCAAAAGCGAACCCTATCTGGTGGTGAAAGCGCGCCCGCTGCATGATACCATCACCGACGCGCCCAAAATTCCTGGCCTGCAACAAGCCGTCATTGACCTATTTAAACATCATCTCGAATTCAATGATTCTATTCCCACTGATGTGGGGGAATATCTGCTGAACATCGACCAGCCCGGTTTACTCGCCGACCTCATCGCCGCCACGATTGAAATCGACAGCGAAGAGCGACAGCACATCCTCGAATTGATTGATGTCAACGAGCGATTAGAACACATCGCCATATTGCTCGGTCAACAGTTGAGTTCACAGGAAATGCAGTCCGAACTCAATCATCAAACCCAGCAAGAAATGGCGCGCACACAACGCGAAGCCTTCCTGCGTGAGCAAATGCGCGTCATCCAAACCGAATTAGGCGAAATGGATATTTTCCAGCAGGAATTGGATGAGTTACGACTCAGCATCGCGCAGGCCAATCTGCCCGAAGAAATTCATACCAGAGCCTTGCACGAACTATCCCGACTCGCGATGATGCCACCCATTGCGCCCGAAACAGGGATTATTCGCACGTACCTCGATTGGATAGTTGAACTCCCCTGGACAACACACACGGAAGACAATCTTGACATCGAAAATGCACGCCAGACACTCGACGAAGACCATCACGGCCTCCCCAAAGTCAAAGACCGTA
>CAZTLI010000449.1:0-4496 GCA_964614375.1 uncultured Anaerolineaceae bacterium | reverse complement strand
GACGATTTCCCCGCTGCGCCCATCTTCGGCTTTATATACCGCCGCCATGCCACCCGCGCCGATGCGCTCAACGAGGACATAGGGGCCTAATTCTGCATTGTTGAATAGCAAATCACCTTGCATAGGGGCTGCCCCTTTCCGTCTTTATTATACGTTGAGGCGCGGTGTCATACTTGATAGAATTTCTATATATCAGCAATAATTTACATTTTTTCGGATATGCAGCCTCTCGGTCATCACAGCCACAGCAGAACCGCCAGCAATGTCGATTTGATTCATGAAATTTTAACAAAAAAGGGTCGCCCGTCTGACGACCCCGTTATCCTTATGGCGGGTTTAGAAGTCACTGCCGGATTTGATGATGAGTTGTTCGCCCAAAAACAGCAAAATCGGCAGTTCCCTCAGCAGCACCTCTTGATGCCCGCTGAAGGGAATCGAGAATGAGTTGGTGTCGCGGTTGTTTTCGACCAGTTGGCTGCGGATATGATAGATGCGATTCGCCAGCGTTTTGGCATAGCCTGTGCCGCTGAGGTCGAGCGCGACAGTTTGCCCAAGGATGCGCTGCGAGACGGTGTAATAGGGTTCGGTGGTGTCTTCATAATTCTTGACCCACTCGGCGATTTCATCGAGCGTGAAGTAGCGTTCGATGACGTGGGCGAGGCGCTGCTCTTCGTCGGTGCGTCCATCGAATTTGCGTACCAGCGCCGCTAATCCACGCAGATGATTGGGATGCCGATGGTTGAAGGTCGGCGAGACGATCTTTTCTTCAAGCTGTTTTATCAACACTTCGTCAGATGTCGTCTCGAAGAAATGCTCACAGATGTTATACAGCGCCAGATATGCCAGGATCAAACTATCGTTAGACAGCGCCAGTTGATAGTAGGTCAGCAGGTCGGATTCATAGAGGCGGCGGGGGAATTGAATGGCGTCGTCGGTCTGCCAGCCGAGCCGATAATTGCTGCGTTCCCACGACATTGACAAATTCAGCGCCACACCGCGCGCATAGGAGACGTTGAACAAACCCGATTCGGCGATGGATTTCATCTTCTTCTGATTGCGGCGTGGACGGAAGCCCTCGCCAGCGATGACCTTGACGCTGATGATGCGATTGAAGATGTCGCGCAGGTCGGGTTGGTCAGCGCCCTGTTGTGCCTGACGATCAACAAAGCGCGAGAGGTGCATCAAACGGTCACGGATTTCGTGCATCTGACGACGATCCAGTTTGTCGAGTGTCGCCAGTAAGAAGCGTGTGGACATGCCCGAAAGCTGCAAGGTCACGCCATCTTCTTCATTGCTGAGGGTGATGCCGTCTTCATCGCGCGTCAGTTCCAGTAAATCGGATAAACGCGGCACATCGACGGCATGTTCATAGTAACCCGGTGTGAAAATGGCGGTTTCCGGTTCAATCGACAGTGAATCGCGATTGGCAAAATAATCATCGACCTCATCATCGCGCAGCACAAATTCGCGCGAACGCACGGTAATCGGGAAAACGCCATTGACCTTATCGCCAATGGTCGCTCCGGCGAGATTGCGTAAAACTTCCTGTACTTGTTCTATATTTGCCATAAGAGAGTCCCTTTAAATGACGCACTATCTAATTTCATACCTTCATTGTACGAGATTTTGCCGGGATAAGACAATAAAGGGCGGCAATCGGTGGGGTGACAAAAGCCGCACGATTTTTAATTTCACGGCTTGCAATCCCAAGTTTACCAATGTGCGCCATAAGGCGCGTGGTACGTGTGACTGGATTTTGTCCGACAATAGCCGAGACAAAATCCGCCATGCCACCCCATTTTGTGGTATAATTGGTATGTCGTACAGAAGCAGAATAGGCTCAGACGACACTTGCAGTACCGGATGGGACGCATCCGTGTTGCATAACGTAGCCCGTTGGGGCAAGCGTGCAACAGAAGCCCCAGAATTTATTCGTGGGGAGCGTCACGATATGCTATCGCATACCTTTGGATAAATGAGCAGCCCTTACCGCTTTTCCGCCAAGCATTTGCCAACAAAAAAGCCGGGTGTGGTGACCCGGCTCTCGATAGCTAATAGATAGGTGCTGATTATGGCCCGCACTGCAAATCGAAGGGATTAATTGCGGCGACCTGCCCACCGGGTGCGGCGGTAATCGTGCCCGCGTGGGCTTCACGGGCGGGGCCATTGGGTGGCACGATGAGCGTGCCGGATGACCCGTTGGTGGGTGGCGCGCCCACGTTGAAGTTGACATTGGCGCCTGTTGAATCTACAAAATAATCCACGTTAATACCGGTTGTGCCCGCGGGGAGGTTGAACCAGTCAATCACGAACTCCCCTGCCGCCGGATTGGTGCATGTCCAGACGGCGGTAAATGGGCCAGCGCCGCCACCGGATGCCCCACCGCCGCCGGTATTACGCGGCACAGGGTCGGCGACGAGCGTAATCACGTCGGTGCGATAGGTCACACAGGCATAGGCCCCATTGCGATAGGCGCGCACTTCCCACTGAATTTCGCTGCCAATTTCGATGTCACCCAGCACAACCTGAATGCTGGTCTGGGTGGTACGCAGGGTTGCCGCGACCTGCCCGGTGAAGACGCTGTAAAGCACCAGTTCATACTCTGTCGCGCCCGGCGCTTCTGTCCAGTAGAATTGAGTTGGACGCGGTGAAATGCCTATAAACGGCCCACCCAGCGCAAATGTTTCACACGAGACATCGGGTAACTGCGATTGAGTCGCGCCACCCCGTGCCGGCGCGGGATTACCGGTCGCGGCATCGGGCGACACACAATCGCCAACCCCGCTGCGCGGCACAGTGATCGGATAGTTCAACACATCCTCTGGAAAAGCGGTCAACGATTGAATCCGCGCGCGATCAAATTCATCCAACGGCAGGCAGTTCATCCACTGGCCTTCGGCTTCGGGCAGACCATCAATGCCGAGCGGGTCACTGGTGCCGTTTTCCGGGTCAATGGCGATTTGCGCTTTCCAGCCCGCCGGAATCCGCAGGTCATCGACCCAACCCGTGCCATCAACCATCGTCAACTGCATCACATCCTCATCGACCATCTCTAAAATCGCGGTCGAACCGATGCGGATATTCGCGCCATTAACCACAAATTCGATTTCATAGTCTTCAATCCCCTGTATGAGCACCGCGTCGGGCGCTTCGACACAATCGGGTGTGCCGATGCCGGTGGTCATGTGGAAGGCTTGCATCGGCGCGTGATAAACCGCGCCCACTATTGGCAGCGCCTCGACATCGCCTTCGAGCAAGTCAGCAAAAATCCAGCCCGGACGTTCGTCCGCTATAATCACCCGCACCCAATCGCCATTTTCACTTAAACCATCAGCCGCTACTGCTGCACCCGCATCGAGCGTGGTGATGACATTGTTGCGAAGGCTGGGGCCGCTGCGAACGTTTGTCCGTCCAGACACGGTTACGGGCACAGGGTCGGCAGTCGATGGCGACGCATCTATGGGCACATCATCGGTTATCTGTGCTTCGCCTAGCAGCAGAAACACTACATTCTGCCCCGGCAGCGTATTGGGGATATTGGCCTGGACTTGCAGCACCGCCACGCCCCACAACTCATTTTCAATATCGAGCGGGAACGTGTGAATGGTCTCGATATCCGGCAGCTGCGCGAGGTCGCCGGGCACGGTGAATACATCGTCATCGACTTCCTGATAAAACGATGCCTCAACACTGGTCGAACCATAACACGCCGAATTGCGCGACAATTCGCTGCAAAAGATTTCGACTGATTCAAATGCCTGCTGCACAATCGCCGGACACTCGCCCGATTGCGCGATAATGATGCTGGTGAAACACATAATCACGAAGAGAAAAATCGGAATGATGAAAATACGGTATTGAGTCATGAGCTGACCTTCTGTTAGGTTATTTGACCACTCCCATTTTCAGTGTAGTCTCGTTAAATTAATAATTACAATAAAAAATAGCAAAAATTCACCAATGCTGGACGCACTCTGAATTTTGCGACTTTTGGATTTGTTTCCAGGCTGACACAAGGCGCATGTAAGCGGGATGACGATAGGCTATCTGATTCAAGCGTGACCTTGTTGTAGACATCTGCCAATACCCGGTCGCTGGATAGCAGGTGGAGACTGCGATCCAAACCTGTCGCGTCAATCATTGGCAGTCACCCGACCATCTTTTTTAGCAGGTTGAACATGTAACGTCGTGGTGGTATTGACACAAATCACGTTATGCGACCAGCTCGCGCGGGTCATGGCGATGATCGTACCGTTGGCGAATTTGTGTTTGATGTCGGTGGTTGCCTCAAATGCCAGATAGTCGGCTGCTGACCGGTGCTGTTGATGGGGCGCTGGCCTATTGTGACTCGTTCATCCTTTGCCTTGTGCAAATTATAGCAGAGCCAGCAGTACGATTTATCCGGCGCAAATTGGTCGTATTCGCATCTCGATTCGTATTGCACTGCGGCCTATAATGACGGATGTGTGTCAACCACCTATTAAGGAGCAAATCAT
>CAZTLI010000448.1:0-4506 GCA_964614375.1 uncultured Anaerolineaceae bacterium | reverse complement strand
GGCACAAACGAGGCGTCTTATGATTTTCCCCACCGTGCATGGTACAAACCTCTCCGATAGGGATTTTGTCATTCCATATGGGCTGGGTGGCGAATTTAACATTTTGCTGCTGGCGTTCGAGCCATCGCACCAGTATGCGCTGGATTCGTGGGTTGCCATGCTGGAATATCATTCCCGGCAGTATTCGCGCCTGCGCTATTATATCGTCGCCGCGATGGAACAGCAGGCTTATGATCAGCGCGTTTTTATCGAAGAAGCCATCCGCCAGTCCATTTCCGACCCCAAACGCCGCGAAGTCTTGCTCGTCACCTATGTAGACCGCGACCTGCTCTTTAACCTCATCGACATCCCCAACGACCACACCGTCTATATTTTCCTCATCGACCACGAAGGGCATGTCCACTGGCGCGATAAAGGCTATTATAACAACGCCAAGTCCGAAGCCCTGTCGCGCTGCCTGCGTGAACTTCACACTGTTGATGATACCCGTTTTGTCGAATAGGCGGTCTATTGGACGCGCCCAAACGCATCTTGATTGTCGATCACAATGTTGAACTGCGAGACTCGCTCTCTATCATTCTGCATGATTTCGAGGGCTATGCCGTGTTCGACACCGATGATGGTCAAGTGGGCTTGAGTCTCGTACATGAACATGCGCCGCATCTGATACTAGCTGAGTTGGCGACTAATGGCTTAACTGGCGTTGAGCTATTTCAATCGCTGCGTGCAATCGCCGAATTTGAACATATCCCGTTTATCTTCTTGACCGGATTTCCCGAAAAAGACATCCAATCACATCTGGGGGAAGATGCGACGTATGACTATATTCAGAAACCAGCCAATATCGAAAATTTGCTGGCGTTGATCCGGTTACGGTTACACCAGCATGCCTGACACATCTAGGCTATTTTTGAATCGTCCAACCCGGCGAAATATTCCAGCAGATAGCGGTGGACGAAGATATAACCGCCGCCCACTTTACGCAGCAGAATCAGCGACGCAGCGTAATTGAGGAAACGGGCAAAATTGCGCGGGATGAAGCCGTCCTGGTGCAAAATGCGGCGTAAAATAACATGTTGGATGACCGTGTTGCCGCCGTAATTACCAATGACGACATAACTTAAGGCAAGGGCGAAAAATATCCCGACGGCGAGTCCGGCTGAGACTGAACTTATGGGGATGATGCTGACGATTCCAAACAAGATGAAGGTGATAAAGCTAATCAGGAAGGCATTTCGGGCATTTTGCAGCGATTTTCGGACGCCTTGATTGGGATGTGAGCGCATTTCGACCTGTCCACTGGTCAATCCGCTGGCAAATAAGGCCAACAGTGCAAATACCAACCCGCCTGCGATAATTCCGGGCAGCACTCCGCCAACCGTCAACGCAGTTTCTGCAAAGGGTAAGCCCATCGCCACCACCAGCGCACAACCCGCTATGAAGCCGATGACCCCGATACGTGGTTGAATCCCCGACCGGGAAAAGTGCAGCGTCTCGACCATCGTGATACGGTATGGATTGACATTATCTGTCGCCTGCGCGATGCTTACCTCTACAATCGAGATGAGGATGACGAAGACCTGTATCCCCACCCCCGCGACAATTCCCCATGCCAGACCATAACCACTGCCCACCAGCACTATAAACGCCAGCGCCGACGACACTGCCGTCAGTATCTGAAAAGCCGGACGGTCAATCAGGCCTTTAGCGATACTCCAACTGGCGAACAGCCCGCCAATAGTCGGCGCGATGAGCGCCACCAAAAGCGGGATGCGGGTGAACAGCCCCAGTAAGATTTCGCCGGGTATGTTAACAACCGCTCTGCCAACCATGTCCGTCCACAGGAAATTGTCCAGATAACGTTTGCGCTGGCTGTCGCTTAACCAGTCCGGTTGCAAATCTTCTATCTGAAACAGGCTGTGCGTTTCGCGCTGCATCTGCACCGCCAGCCATTTGAGATAATGCAGCGTGTCTTGTTGGGTATAGGGTTTCTCTCCAATACGGCGGTCAAACATGCGCTGGACATAGGTATCAAATAAGTGTTTGCGCTGCGCTTCAAGGCTCTCAAAATCAGGCACATCGCCAGCAGATTTCCCGCGATAGGCCAGCACCATAATGCTCAACATGAGGGGGGATTGTGCCAATTCGCGCAGTTGGGCATCGCGCGTAATCAACTCGCGTACCACCTGCACATCACCGCCAAGGGCATCCAGATACTGCACAATTTGCGCGTCATCCAGCGGTTGAATGACTATCGCGCCATTGAGCTTGAGCTGACCTGTCAACGCTTCATAGTCTTTGATGCGGCTGCATACGACGACATCGACAAAACCATGTTCCCCGCGATAGGCGTTGATGACCTGCACGCAGTCTGTGCGGGCATCCGCAGCGACTTCATCCAAGCCATCCAGTAACAGCAAGAGTTCGTCGTTGTCCACCCACTGAGTCGCCACCTTGCGCGGCACTTGATACTTGCCGTTCAGTTCGTCCACCAGCCATTCGGTTAATGGGGGCTGATTTTCACTCCATGACGACAAGTTAAACACCACTGGAATCGGATGCTGGTCGTCCAGTTCGGCACGATGCAGCAGTTCGCGCGCCAGCATAAGCAGAGTCGTCGTTTTGCCGCTGCCGGGATCACCAAGAATCAAGAGTTTGCCATTCATGCGGTCAAAAATGTGGCTGATGGGTGTGTCTCGCGTGACGGTTTCGTCGCCGCCGGGAGTCCGCAAGAAGGTATCCCAGGGGTTATCCACGGCCCCCGCTTCGGCCTTCATGCCGAGATCGATCATGGCCGCATCGTGCAGGCTGTTTTCCAGCACACCCGCAATCCAGAAGGCACGCACATTTTGCAGCATGGCGTAGCGATTGCGTTCTTCCGAAGTGGTGGGTTTTGCCTTCGCCGAAGCAGACTGTTTGACAGGCGCAGCACTCACGCCGGAAAACGCCTGCTGTAAATCAGCCACGAGGTCGAGGGTGGTGGCATAGCGTTCGCCTGGTTCTTTCGCCGTCGCTTTCTGAATGATGTCGTCAATCTCGCCGCTTAAATCGTCGCGTGCTTCCCGAATATCGGGCAGTGATTCTTGCAGATGCTTCATGACCATCATGGCGACGGGCGTTTCATGGTAGGGATGTTTGCCGGCCAGCACCTCATACAGCATCAGCCCGAGCGCGTAAATGTCGGTCTGGGGTGAGACGGTTTGCTGTTGAATCTGCTCTGGCGAGAGATAGGCGAACGTGCCCTTTATTGCATCTGTCGCCGATGCGCCATTTTCTTCCGCCAGTTGTTTGGCGATGCCGAAGTCGGTCAGATAGGCGTTACCGCGTTCGTCGATGAGGATGTTATCGGGCTTAAGGTCACGATGCACCACGCCCGCTTCGTGAGCGGTGTGGAGCGCATCGGCGATTTGCTCAATGAGGCGCAGGACTTTGTTGAGGGGAAGCGCGCCCTGTTTGGCGAGCATCCCGCGCAGGCTGCCACCGCGAATGTAGCGCATGACCAGAAACGCGCCTTTGGCATCGTGCCAGTAGGTATACAGCGGCACGATATGCGGGTGCTCTAACTGCGCGACCAACCGGGCTTCGACTTCAAAATTGGTGACGAATTCTGGCTTGCTGGCATACTGCGGCAGGATGACCTTAATGGCGACATCGCGGTCTACACTGGTATCGTGCGCGCGATACACCACCCCGTAGCCGCCTGACCCTAACTCCGATTGAATTTCAAACTCGCGTATCGTTTGACCAATCACGGGTCACACCCTAACACTAATCGGTTATAGGACGATTATGCAGGCAATTGCGGATAAGCGCTACTGAACATCACAAGGGCTTGCTGGCTATCTGGCGGATGTAGGCGCGGACGCCGAGTATCAACGAGACAAATGGCAGCCACGACAGGCCATAAAGCGTGAATCCAAACACGACGACGGAGAGTTGATTGAGGTCGGTTGTGCCGATGATGGGCAGATGATAGGCGAATGTGCCCACTGCCAGCACGATTATCGCCGACAGAATCAGCCACAATGGGGAGAGCGGCGCAATCGGTGACAGGTTTTCGCAGTAGGTGGGCAGTTTGGTATTTTTGCGATTCCACAGGATAGCAAATGTCAATCCCAGCACAATCGCCACCATGACCACACTCACACCGACAAGCTGATTTTGCAGCACACGGATGAAAAATAGCACAGCCAGTATCAACAGCAGTCCTAACAGTCCACCCAATGGCAGCACAAAAGCATCGTGGGTGAAAGTCGCGCCGCGTATGCGAGAAGCCGTCAGCAAATATAGGCCGAACAGCACGATCATGCTGCTGACACCGACGATGAGCATCGTTTCCAGCGGAACAACGCCATAGTTCACATCGGTCTGTAGGGGCGATAGTCCCACCCATACGCCCCACGCCAACCCCACAGCCACACTCCCGACCAGCAAAATCCAACGGCGACGACTCGTGCGTCCATCCAATAGTGTGATGAACAGCACCAGCATTTCCAGTCCGAGCAG
>CAZTLI010000447.1:0-4522 GCA_964614375.1 uncultured Anaerolineaceae bacterium | reverse complement strand
CCTTTTTGCCACCCATCTGGCAGCCATTGAGCGGAACCTGTGTATCATTGGGATGTGACTCGCGACTGGCGAGTTTGTAGGGAGTAGACACACGCAGCACCTTTTCTACGCCATCCATCGATGCGTAGTTATCTTCAAACAGGGGGTTCGGGCTTTCGCCTACTATAGCGACGATGGTCTGTTCTTCGCCTTCGGTGAGGTGGGCGATGTAACCATCCCGTTCTATACGACTAATGACATCGGCGATGTTTTTGGCGGTTGCGCCAATCCGCATTACAACAATCATGATTAATGTCTCCCGTTGAGTGGTTGGTTGTTAATGGTCAAAGATGTCTCTGCTGCTGCGAGATCAGGCCGCAGTTCTGCCGCTTCACGCAGGTAAATGTGTTTAATCTCGCTTAGTTTTCGTTCCGTATTCCAGTGAATCAGGACGCGGATGCACCGTTCCAAACCCGTTGGCACAAACGCCTCCTGACAACCCAGCAGCGCGGTATGTGTCCAGCCCAATTCGCGGGCGGCGCGTGCCGGATGTGCTGCTGTTAAATCTTGCGTTGTCGAAAAAATCACACTTGCCACAAAATCCTCTTCAATCCCGTTGGTCTCGATGAGCAACTGCATCAGTTCACGGGTCGCTTCAATAATCGAGTCTTCCGTATTATTTTCTGCGGTAGTTGCGCCGCGTACCCCTCTAAACATCATCATTGCGTGCCATCCCTTAAATTGGTCTTTGCACAAAAAAAGACGCTGGGCGTTTACCCTGCGTCTTCTGAATTCGTGTTTGTGTGTTGTCACAAACGGTTTACATTCAGCCAGCAACCAACGCCCGACTCTCCACTATGTCGTCGCTAAAATAGAAGTAGAAATAGGCACTGGCGTAACTGATGTTTTGCACGTTTGTTAACTCACTCAAAGATTCATCATACTTCAAGGCAAAGCATAGCACGCACTATTTACTGTTGTCAACAAGTCCGCTGCAAATTGCCTCCTGACAACTAAAGTACAGATACTTCGCACAAAGAGTTATGGTAATTGTGCCCAAGATTGTCTAAAAACCGCGTTAACTTCGGCTTAAAAACCATTAATCAATCGAGCGCGAGCCGCAGCGCAGATGCCAGTTGACGCACTGCATCAGTACCCTGCTGTCCTGCACGAACGAGCGCGCTGCCGACAATAAAGCCATTAACAAGTCCATTCATCATACGCGCATGGTCGGGCGTGCTGATACCAAAACCTAACACAAGCGGCACATCGGTCTCTGCCCGTACCCGGCTGATAAAATCTGCTAAATCAGGCGCGAGTTGACTTCGTTCGCCTGTAATGCCTGTTAGCGATACCACATAGATAAATCCGCGCGCAGCCTGCCCTGCCAAACGAATACGCTCAGAGGTGCTAGTTGGCGCGAGCAAAAACACCAGCGCCATGCCTTCTTGCTCACAGACCGCAGCGAAGTAGTGCGCTTCCTCCGGTGGCAAATCCGGCACAATCAGGCCATCTGCCCCTGCATCCTTCGCGTCGCGCACGAAGGCCGCTGTACCATAGGCAATGAGGGGATTGACATAGCTCATCATCAACATCGGTTGTCGGACACCACGCGCACGCAGGTCACGCACCGCTTGCAAACACGTTCGGACAGTTGTGCCATTTTCCAGCGCCTTTTGGGTCGCTGCTTGAACGGTGGGGCCATCTGCCAGCGGGTCACTGAATGGAATACCTATCTCAAAGCCATCAACACCAGCATTTGCCATCGCTTCAATGGCATCCAATGATGCGACATAATCCGGGTAGCCAATGGGAAAATAAGGCAAAAATGCCGCGCGATTTTGCGATTCTGTATCTGCGAACATGGATTCCAGTGCCTGTAAACCGAATAATTCTCGTTGTGTAACTGTCATTTGTCGTCGCTCTCGTTAATCGTTCAATCTGTCACAAGTGGCTCAAGGATGTCGCGCCAGTGTTCAAAAAATGAATAATGTCCGCCGCCGGGAAAGAAATGCGGCACCGTGTTGGGAATGTGGGCTTCGAGATAGCGTCCCATTTGTGCCGGTACGAGTGTGTCGTCTTCCCAATACCAGAGATGAATCAGCGGCTTGATTTCCGCCAAATCAAATCCCCAGGGAGAGACCAGTATCTTGGCTTCCCGCACGCGCCCCCGCACACCCTGCCGCGTCGCTTCCTGACGATAATGTTTCACCATTGCATAAATATCCGGGTTTTTGAGAAGTTCGCGGTCATTGTCAGAGACGATGCGCTTCACTTTGTCTAAGGAGGCATCCGGGTCTTTCAACATCGAGCGATTATCCAGCCACAGCAATGGACGCAGCAACCATTCAGGCCATTTCGCCATTTTGAACGCCGTTTGGAAGTCCTTATTCATCCCTTCCAGCGCGTTTTCACGATCAACGGGTGATGCGCCGCTGACAATGGCGACGTTCGTCAAGCGTTCGCCCAGTTTATAGGCCACTACCGCCACATACGGCCCACCCGCAGAAACCCCGACAACCGCAAATTTATCAATTCCGAGCTTATCGGCGAGTTGTTCGATGTCGGCAGGATAATCAAGCAGCGTGCGATTGGGCTGATAGTCGGAGAGGCCATAACCCGGTCTTTCGGGCGTGATGATGCGCGCCCCCAAAGATTGCGCGATAGAGTCATCAGGGTGGCGAAATGTCCGCGCACCGGGATTGCCATGAAACAAGAACACAGGCTTGCCGTCTAAATCCCCGTGTTCGGAATAGGCCATGATACGCCCATCGCGCAATTGAATCGTTTGATCTTCCATTTCACAAACCTGTTTTCAACTTAAACGTCGATTCTTTGCGTCCAACCCGGCACGAATAATCGTCTGCGCCATCTGCACCCGGAACTGCCAGCGCTTAGGGTCAGAATCAAGGCTGTGCGCCAGGGTTGACTGCACTGATTGGTCTGCCGCAGCAGCTTGATTGCGATCAGCCGTTTCCCAATCAAGGCCGTGGACACGAATATCCCCAATTGTAAATCCGCCGCGTAAGCACAACACAGGCCACTCCGTATCATTGCCCAATCCGCTATCTTTACGACCATTGTCTAAAATGAAGGCCGCTGCATCCCGCTTAAATGCTTTTGAGCCACTGCCAAAATCGAGTTGTTGTCCAGGCACATCTGAAAATATCATGTTGATAATCAATTCTGTCTCGCGCAGTGCTGCCGGATGCGTGTCAAATGCCATCCGCGTCCGACCGATCACGGTGCAGTCAAATGCCTGTAAATCTTGTACTGTCTGCTGCAATTCATCGCGGCGGGTCTCGACCCACCGAATCAATCGATCACCATCAACGTATTGGATATAATCTGTATCCACTGCATAGGCTGTCTTGAGCGCCTGATAACGTATCTGCGAACGGTCATCGTTCCTGACAATGGTGACGTTTTCTAAATGCTTAATCCGGTTGATGTCCTCATCCATCACCATTGGCGGCACAGAAATCACCATCGTGCGATACAACTCGGTCAATACTGGATACAACCGGATAAAACGCTGCGTTTCACCTCGCGGCAGCCATGCCATCGCCAATGTTACAGTCAATCTGTAGGCTCCATTGTTGACTTATCCCATACATATATACACCAATGGCTTGACGATGACTGACATCTCATTTTGCACTTAAGGTACATCTTCTTTTCGATGCCACCATTCACGAAATAGGCTGCACGTCAAATCCGGTTCAAATTCCGCCAGCAGCACCCCATCCAGTTGGATACGCTTGCCCGATGACACGCGCGTGAAGGAGGCCGACCAATGGGCTATACCATGATTGCCCGTCACAGCCAGAATATTCGCATCAAAAACCACTTTTTCCTGTGTTTCGGCAATCTGTATCCAATAATTCATAATACTCGCGCGTCCATGTAAGGGATTGTCGAATGGCTTGATGTAGTAACGGGCATCGTCAGTAAAGAGACGCCCAATCAGGGCTGAATTGTGTGTCTCCCATCCGTGTTTATAGGCATCCAACCATCGGCGGACGGCTGCCACGTCCAAGCGCCACTCTTCAGTCACTTAGTCTATACCCAATTCCTTAATGACCGTATCTAAATCTTTGTCGCCGCGTCCCGATAAATTGACGAGAATAATCGAGTCCTTTGACATGGTTGGCGCGCGTTTAACCACTTCGGCGACCGCGTGCGAACTTTCGAGCGCCGGAATTATACCTTCGAGCTTACTTAGTAATTGAAAACCTTCAAGCGCCTCTTTATCTGTCGCCAGTGTGTAGTAGGCGCGTTCTAATTGGCGCAGATAGGCGTGTTCCGGCCCTACAGACGGATAATCCAATCCCGCCGAAACACTGTGGGTGTGCATGATTTGCCCATCGTCATCTTGCATCACAAATGAACGTGTACCATGTAATACGCCGGGACGCCCAATCTGTGGGTCGGCAAAGCGGGCTGCATGTTGACCGCTGTCAATGCCGTGCCCGCCCGCTTCAACACCAATCAAATCGACCTGTTCGTCGTCACGAAAGCCATGAAACAAGCCAATGGCATT
>CAZTLI010000446.1:0-4551 GCA_964614375.1 uncultured Anaerolineaceae bacterium | reverse complement strand
GAGCTTTTATATGAAAGTTTCGATTACTGTTAATGGTTCTGTTGTTGAACGCGATATAGACCCCCGCACCTTGCTTGTCCACTTTCTGCGCGAACAACTTGATCTCACCGGGACAAAAATAGGTTGCGATACCAGTCAATGTGGGGCGTGTACCGTTCATATGAATGGAAAAGCACTCAAGTCGTGTACGTGTTTAGCGGTGCAGGCTGACGGTCAAGATGTAGTCACTATCGAAGGTCTGGGTCAACCCGGTGCGCTCCATCCTATGCAAGAGAGTTTCTGGGAAAAGCATGGCTTGCAATGCGGCTATTGCACCCCCGGCATGATTATGGCGACGACAGCCTATATTAAAAACAATCCCAAAGCCACTGAACATGATGTCCGGCACAATCTCGAAGGCAATATTTGCCGTTGTACCGGTTATCAGAATATTGTCGCTGCTGTTGCGGAGGCCGCCGGAAAGATGGGAGGAGGCGACTGATGAGTACCCGTATTTTTGGTTCAGGAATCAAGCGGCGTGAAGACCCGCGTTTGATTACCGGACGCGCAAAATATACTGACGATATGAAGCTGCCGGGTTTGCTGCACATGGCAGTCGTTCGGAGTCCTCACGCCCATGCAAAAATCAAACGTGTGGATACATCAGCAGCGAAGGCTGTAAAGGGTGTTGTCGCTGTTTTTACAGGGGCAGATGTTACGCTTGCCGGAATACCCTGTGCATGGTTGATTCCTAATTCCGACCTCAAAACACCGGAACATCCCGCCCTGGCGAAGGAAAAAGTGCGTTATGTCGGTGATGGGGTTGCGATTGTATTGGCAGAGAATCGTTACATTGCACAGGACGCGGCTGACCTCGTAAAGGTCGAGTATGAAGCTCTGGCTGTGGCGGTTAATCCTGAATCCGCAACCCGGAGCGGCGCGCCACAACTTCATGCCGATGTGCCCAACAATATTGCGTTCCGCTGGATTGCCAGCAGTGGTGATGAAGGTGTCGATAAAGCCTTTGCCGAAGCGGATAAAGTTGTCAAAGAAACCATCATTCAGCAGCGTTTGCTACCAACGGCGATGGAGCCGCGTTCAGCGTTGGCGCAATGGAATAGCGCAACGGAAGAACTGACACTGTGGTGTACGAGCCAGAATCCACATATTCATCGCTTTATCATCAGTGCGGTGACCGGTGTCCCTGAACACAGGGTGCGGGTGATTGCGCCTGAGGTCGGTGGTGGCTTTGGGAGCAAGCTTCCAGTCTATCCCGACGAAGCACTGGTGTCGTGGGCATCCATGAAGACCGGACGCCCTGTAAAATGGACAGAAACCCGCAGCGAGAATTACCTCACAACAATTCATGGGCGTGACCATGTAGAGCATGTTGAACTGGCGGCGAAAAGCGATGGCACTATCACGGCAATACGCGGGACAGTCTATGCGGCGATGGGCGGCTATCTATCGACTGCTGCGCCGGGTATCCCCACCATTTTACATGGTTTGATGTACAGCGGTGCGTATACCATTCCCAATATTCGCTGTGAGTCGATTGGTGTATTCACGAATACAACGCCGACGGATGCCTATCGTGGGGCAGGGCGCCCAGAAGCGACATTCCTCGTCGAACGCCTTATGGATAAGATGGCGGATGCGTTGGGCATGGATCCCGTTGAGATTCGTCGCAAAAATCTCATTCCCAAATTCGATGATGGGCACACTGTCGCGATTGGTATTACCTATGACAGTGGCGATTATCACACCGCACTCGATAAAGCATTGGCGATGGTGGGTTATGACAATTTCCGCAAAGAACAGGCCGAAGCCCGCAAACAAGGCCGCTATCTGGGTATTGGTGTGAGTACCTACTCTGAAATCTGTGGTCTGGGGCCGAGTCAGGTCGCCGGGGCAGTCGGTTTTCAGGGTGGTTTGTGGGAAAGCGCCATCGTCCGCGTGTCGCCAACGGGTAAAGTGCAGGCCATGATTGGGGCATCACCCCACGGTCAGGGTGAAGAAACAACCTTTGCACAGATTATCTCGTCTGAACTGGGCTTCCCGGTGGAAGACATCGAAATCGTGCATGGCGATACCGACAAGACGCCGATGGGTTGGGGTACATACGGAAGCCGGACGACGCCCGTAGCGGGTGCTGCGCTGGTGGGAGCCGCGCGTAAACTCAAAGAAAAAGCCAAAGCAATGGCGGCGCATCTGCTGGAAGCGGCAGTCGAAGACATCCAATATGACGATGGTAAGTTCTTCGTCAAAGGTTCGCCAGACAACGTCAAGACCATTCAAGAGGTGGTGTTGATGACGACTCTTGCATGGAGTTTGCCAGAAGGTATGGATCCCGGTTTTGAGGAATCGCAGTTCTACGATCCTCCAAACTTCGTCTATCCATTCGGCACACACATCGCTGTTGTTGAAGTCGATGCAGAAACCGGGCATATTGACCTCAAGCGGTACATCGCTGTGGATGACTGTGGCCCACAGATTAATCCGGTGATAGTCTCGGGGCAAATTCACGGCGGTATCATACAAGGGTTGGGTCAGGCGATGTGTGAAGGCGCTATCTATGATGACAACGGGCAGTTATTAACCGGGTCAATGATGGATTATGCCATGCCGCGTGCAGATATGTTCCCGCACCTGGAATTGGATCACACGGTCACGCCCTCGCCACATCATCCGATAGGTGTAAAAGGCGTTGGAGAAACAGGCACAATCGCCAGCACACCGACGCTCTATAATGCGGTGATAGATGCGCTCAAACCATTTGGTATCGAACAGATCGAAATGCCACTGACACCCGCGCGGGTATGGCAGGCGATTCAGAGCCGTTCAAACGGAGGAGGTGATTAACTATGTGGCCTAAGGAATTTTCCTATCAACGCGCATCCTCTGTGGACGAGGCATTAAAGCTACTCGCAACCGATGGCGATGCGAAAGTGCTGGCTGGTGGACATAGTTTGCTCCCGGCGATGAAATTGCGGCTGAGTGAACCCGGCTCACTGGTTGACATCGGACGTATTGGTGATTTAAAGAAGATTAGTTTCGCCAGCGGTGTTCTGGACATTGGCGCAATGGCGACCCATGCCGAAATTGCATCCAATAGTGCGGTGAATACCAACTGCCCGGCGTTGGCAAGCGCAGCGAGCCAAATCGGTGATCAGCAGGTACGGAACTTCGGAACGTTAGGTGGCAATATTGCTCATGCCGACCCTGCTTCAGACCCGCCAACTGTCCTTGTGGCGTGTAATGCAACCATTCACATCCGTGGGTCGGGCGGCACGCGGCAGGTCAAGGCAGGCGACTTCTTTGTTGACCTGTTTACGACTGATTTGCAAGAGGGTGAACTCATCACCAATGTGCAGATAGCAGCACTGGGTAACAAGAAGAGCGCCTATGCCAAATTGTCACACCCTGCGTCACGCTATGCAGTTGTCGGGGTGTGTGTGGTGCTTGAAATGAGTGGATCAAACTGTCAAAGTGCGGTGGTTGCGGTAGGCGGTGCGACGACCCATGCCATGCGGTCATCGGGCGCTGAGGCGGCGCTTGCAGGTTCGTCACTGGATGAGAATGCCCTCAATGCCGCAGCCAATGCGTTGATGCGTGATATTGATGGGCATATTATGGGTGATGTGAGCTATCCTGAAGCCTATCGTCGGGCAATGGCAGGTGTCTACCTCAAGCGTGCGGTCAAAGCGGCTGCGGGCTAGTTTTATGTAGATGAAGTGCGTCGGGCGGTGCAGTGCGGGCCGTCCGGCGTTTGTTTTCCTGAATATGCAATGCGAGTGATCACTTTGCTTTAAGAAAGATTGTCCATGTACAACAACGTTGATGCCGTTCAACAGGAACTGGCTCACTATGATTATATTGCCGAACGGGGTCTGGCAACCGCCATATACCTCGCACTCAAAATGGGCAAACCGCTGTTCTTAGAAGGGGAGGCTGGCGTTGGCAAGACCGAGGTCGCTAAAGTTCTCACAGCTATGCTTAGTACACAACTCATCCGTTTGCAATGCTATGAAGGTTTAGATACGAGTACCGCACTTTATGAGTGGAATTATGCGGGGCAGATGCTGCACTTGCGTTTGCTGGAAGCCAGCGGCAGCAGTCGGGAAGAGATGCAGGCAGAACTGTTTTCCAGACATTTTCTGCAACCGCGCCCACTGTTACAGGCTATCGAAGCCAGCAGTAACGACACCCCACCTGTGCTTTTGATCGATGAACTGGATCGCAGTGATGAAGAATTCGAGGCCTTCTTGCTGGAATTGCTGTCAGACTTTCAGGTGACGATACCTGAGCTGGGCACGATTCGGGCGAAGAAGCCGCCTGTCGTTATCATCACATCTAATCGAACGCGCGAAATCCATGATGCGCTCAAACGGCGTTGTTTATACTATTGGATTGAATTTCCGACCTTCAAAAAAGAGCTGCAAATTGTGCGTGCCAAAGCGCCGGATGTTGAACCGATGCTGGCAAAGCACATTACGGCATTCATTCAAGAAATGCGGCGCATGGAATTGTTTAAACGTCCGGGTGTTGCGGAAACACTCGATTGGACAGCGG
>CAZTLI010000445.1:0-4566 GCA_964614375.1 uncultured Anaerolineaceae bacterium | reverse complement strand
ACTGTGATTGCATAGGTCAGGCCACAGTCAGGACAACGATTGCGTTCAGAACCGATGCTAGCTCGGACGGTATTCAACGCGACTTCCCGCTCCAGTCCCATTTTAGTCAAGTCGCGCATCAGATATTCGACTGGCATTCCCTGTTCCAACAGTTTGCCAGCGGAATTGAGCATTTCGGCGAGTGTGGCCTCTTGGGTGGCGGGTGGCATGTGTAAGATTTCCGGCTTAAATGCCATTTCGCACGTCTGGCACTGTACAAATTCGCCCAGATTATCCAGTGGAATAAGCGGAATGAAGTACAGTGTAAAAAAACGTTTGGCCTGTTTACGTTCGTAGTTGCGCGTGGTGCGGCAGTTTGGACAGTGAAATTGCCCTTTGCCGATGGTTTTATATTTTGCGCGACTGCCAAAAATAATCATGCGTGTTCCTGAAATTGGAGGCGTTCTTCAGGGATTATGCCTGTCGTGACCACAGCGTGTCAATGCCGCTCACCCCACGTTATCCCGACGGCGGTTGCAATTCTCCGGCCAACCAGGGCATTCCATAACCCACAATCAAGTGACCCGCCTCTGCCAATGCCTTGCCTAAACTATCCACATTGTTATAGGTCCACCAGTGCGCGGCAGAGGGCAAAATAGCCACACCAAAGTCCTCAACAACCAGCGCCGAAAGTGCCCGTTGGACGGATTGTGTGTGGTTGGTCAAGGTGCCGGATGAAGTGTCGCTGCGTGTGAGGGTCACGCGAAAACGCGAAGCCGCACCCATCGACCATTCTGTGTCGGAATATGGTAGATTCTGAAATTCAATGAATCCATAGAGGCCATCTGGCAGCGATTTTTGAAACACAAATTTGCCGCCCGCCCACTGCATCGGGCGATTCAGCAGTTGATACCCGGCAGCATCAAATGCCTGTCCGATGACAGTTAGCAATAGTCCTTTAAAGTATTCCTGTGCATTCTGTCGTTTGGGTGACATAGGTGAGCATCACGCGATACATGAGTAAGATGCCATTAATCCTACCACATCACCCATTTTAGTGATTAGTTCACCCCACTGCTCAGCGCTAAACGTCGTTGGAGGTCATCGTCTACTCGATACACACATTCATCAGGTACGGTCAGTGGGGTATCCATGCCTTACCTGCATAAGCGCAAAAGAGCAGTCCATTGCCGATATAAATGACTCTGTAAAACAGACGAAAAACAGATTCAATTACGGCTTTTATTACAAACCGCAGGCGATCAAATGTCTGTAGCTAAAACACGGGCAGTAACCATGACCGTTGCTTCGGGAACAGGGCGTTGAGCACTACAGCGGCCTCCCGGTCCACCGTAACGTCGGCGAAGAAAACGCGCAAGTCTTCGAGCGAATGGTGGCCGAAAAGCAGGTTCAGGAAATAATGCCAGGGAAAAGCAGCGTTCGCAGATTCTGTAAAGGGTGACAGGTTTTTCGCTTCTTTTAGCTGTCCATCTTCGAACTTAATATACAGGCCCGTATTGTCGTAGAAGTTAAACCGTAATTCGCCCGTGTAGCGATTCGCACCCGACCCAACCAGCCGGCGCTCCAACACCGGGGCAATATGGGACATGAAACGCGCAAGGTCGGGCACACGCATATACCACGCATACAGATAAGGGCGCTTGACCGCGCCGAATGTATTTTCCACCAATGTATCGAACGGCGCGGGTACACCACTATCAAACAACGCTTTATTGGGCGCGTCGTCCGGGTATTTTTCGTCGCCATATGCCTTCAGACCGCGAATTACATCGGCATACGTTGCGAGATAGGAGGACTGTTTGCCAACCACATACCCCCAGACAAATAATGTTGGGCTGTGCCGTCGCACACTGAGCATCAAATAACCCACCGCATCGCCTTGTTCATTGATGATGAGATGCGTATCGTTTTCCATCGCGGCGCCCTCACTGATGCCGGTGAGCGCATAACGCCACAATTGCTCATCTCTCTTAGTTGTGAGCAATGACCTACGGGCAATCGCCTCATCACAAGCAATCAATGCAGGAATATCATCAACAGTCGCAGGCCGCAGTGTAAATTTTGCTTGTTCGTCATCAGATAGTGCCGTGATAGCGTCAAAAGGCACAATACACCGTCCGCCGAGTTCAACTGCCATCGCATACCCAAACTGGCGATAAAAATGCGGGATTCCGGTAATACCCTGAATAAGACAACCAATGTCCTCACAACGTTGATGCGTCACTGTCATCAACTCCCGTATCAGACCCCGCCGACGATAGTCCGTATGTGTCGCCACAATTTCTACACGTCCGAGTTTGAACGGGATGTCTTCATAACGCCATGTTTGTGGAATAACCAGTTGTGCCGATACAATCCGGTCATCTTGCGCCGGGTCTACAATCACCCAGATGTCATCAAGCGTCACCGTTGGATGCCCATTCATCAGATCAGTTGTCCAGGGGCCAAGTTCTTGCGACATCTCATTTCCATCTTCACCAAACACCTCAACATAAAATTGCGGCAGATTTTCACGATCCGATAGATGACCTTCGCTGAGTGTTCGCAGAATAAGCCCGTCCCGAATTTCCTTTTGCATCAATAGATTTCCTTCGACATTATTGGGTTTAGATATTCATTGTGACCCATTATAACCCTTAATCACCAGAATAGTCATCCTCAATCACCACACGTATCACACCAATTCGCAGATTTACCGGCCTGCGCTATAATCTGGCGCGGCTACAAAATTAGGGTTATGGTAATATTTGATAATTATCCGGTGTCGAATTAGAAACACAGCGTCACGGCGCGCATGTTAAATACTGTGATGAATACCGATTGCTCTATCAGCGACGATTTGAACCCATTGATTGAACGTATCCCATTGGATTCCGATTCGCGTATTTTAGACATCACACCGGGCGCAAATGGCACGATTCTGATGTATCCCCTATCAACCGAACAAGCCGGGTCGGTATTACACAATCTATCGAACAAGCAAACCGACCTGCCTGCACATCAACATCAGCGCATTGGTGAAACGATTGACAATCTATCAATTTCAGATGAGTCATTCGATTTTGTGTTATGCCGGTATGTATTCAGCACCGTGTCGAACACCTTCCGGCTAATACAATCGCTTAGCCAAGCCATGAAGTCCGGTGGTCGCCTACTGCTACAAGACACGCTGCTGCCTGATGATGAACGGGCGGCAAACTACATCAATGCGTTTCTGCGCTTATATGACCCCCTTTATCAAACGGCTTATCCAGAATATGGATGGCAGGGACTGTTCCTCGACGCGGGATTACATAATCTAAAGTCGCGGCGAATGATTCAAGAAGTGCGGGTGTTGAATCAGGGTGCAATTGCTCAAGAAACCCGATTGCGTTTACAAATCATGTTAACGCAGTCGCCACAAGCCGTCACCGACTGGTTACAACCACTCTATCCAGACTCTACCGCAGCACAATTTATGCAACATACCATCGTTATAGTGGGCGAAAAGGGAGCGTAAATCCATGAAAAAGGCATTCTGGCAGGGCATCGTAGCCAATGACTATACATTGCCAGACGGACATAACCCCATTGACCTGACCACTGAACTACTTGATTATCTACGGTCAAGTGACCCCGAACTGCGCGACACATTTGCCTATTCAATTTTGGCGCGTTGGATTATTCGGGACACGCTGTATGATCGAGACCAGCTTATGGAAATGATTGGCGTCCTTTTGCCAAATCTTCAGGTGGGGTTGCACGAGCGCGATACCGACACGGTATTTTTGCGCTCATATTCTGCATTGATGTTATCGCAGATTATGTATCGCGATACCCAGTCGCCTATTTTGACCATTGATGATTTGCACGAGGTGGTCGAACAAGCCCTCCACTACCTTGCAGAAGAGCAGGATTTACGTGGTTATGTCGATGGCAAAGGTTGGGCAAATGCCTTGTCTCATACGGCGGATTGGCTGCGTTTTATGGCGCGCAATCCCACGCTAGACGCCGCTGCCCTGCTCCGCATACTGGATGGTATTGCGGATAAGTTATTAGGCTCCAATGATGTGGTATTTTCACATGAAGAACCCGAACGCCTCGCATGGACAGTGGTCGAAATCGTCAAACGGGGGCAGCTTTCGGTTTATAGTCTGGGCGACTGGCTGCGACGCTTTGTGGATTGGAAAACGGTTCATATCGACCGCATGGACTATACGCCGTCGCATCACGTTGTCTATGTGAATACCCGCAATTTCTTATTCGCGCTCTATTGCCGGGTCGATTTAGCGGCACAAACGGGCTATAGTATGCCGAACTTCCGCGTGGAATTGTTCAAATCGGTATGGGTTTATAGTTTGTGATGACACTCTCTTTTATTGGACACCTCAAAAGGTTTAGTTGTAATGGACAAGGCTTTTTGGAACGCTATTGTTGAGCAAGATTATGCTGTACCCGCTGGTCACACTATCGAAGCGCTGACACCCACGCTGCTAGAATTTCTCGGTTCGACAGATATTGAAGTCCGTGATCCCTTTGGTTATATGATTTTCGCGCATTGGATGGTGCGCGACAAACACTATTCAC
>CAZTLI010000444.1:0-4588 GCA_964614375.1 uncultured Anaerolineaceae bacterium | reverse complement strand
GTCAGATGCAGCCGTTTGCCGCGTATCATGGCCTGTCGCCGGGGCATGTCCAGTTCCAATTGGCGGACGGTCATGTGTGTTTCCGGCTTGGGTGTCCATTCCACGCGCCGCAGCAGGGCTTTTACCCGCGCGATGAGTTCTTCTGGCGAAAATGGCTTGGACATATAATCGTCTGCACCAATTTCCAGCGCCACCACCCGGTCACGGTCTTTGCCATAGCCGCTGAGGACAATCATCGGCAAAAATGACCGAGAGCGCACCGTTCGCAGCACTTCGAGACCATGAATGTCCGGTAGGTTCAAGTCCAGCAGCACGAGGTCAGGTGAGGCTTGTGCGATTTCTTCCAGCGCCATCTCGCCCCGATCCACTGCCACAGCGTTATAACCCGCGTCTTGCAGCAGCGTGACAATGACTTCGGCAGTATCTTCATCATCTTCAACGATGAGAATTTGGGTATCTTCTAGCTGTTCTGTGATTACCATAATCAAACGACCATCTAACTGTTATGTAACATTGTCTATTCTACTGTATATCACAAATTTAGGCTAGCGAGTGCAAGGAAATTATGAAAATTGCGATTTTATGCCAAAAAGTATATCTATTCGTTATAGTTTTGTCATGGTTTCTGGGACGAAAGTGCCCATCACCGATGGGCAAGGGTTCGATATGAGGGAAAATTGTGAACGAGTTTGCCACAATTTCGGCGCGTTTTTTCTTTACGTAGGCACGTCTTTTCTGGCGATACAGCCAGATTGTAAGTGTTTAGACCGTTTCGGAGCCAACTGCTGCTTGATTGTTCGCAGATGGTCGATCAAAAGAAATAAAAAAACCGACAGAGGTGTCGGTCAATGGATGGGCGGTGAGAGACTTGAACTCCCGACCTTCCGGGTGTAAGCCGGACGCTCTAACCAACTGAGCTAACCGCCCGAATGGGCTGCATTATACGGTTTGGGGCGAATATCCGTCAAGTGCGGCTATAGTCGTGGGGGCGTGACACCTGTTTGTCCCTGATATTTGCCTTTTTTGTCGGCATACGAGATTTCGCACTCTTCATCAGCCTCAAGGAACAACACCTGTGCAATACCTTCATTGGCATAGACTTTGGCGGGCAGCGGCGTCGTATTGCTGATTTCAATCGTGACATAACCATGCCATCCGGGTTCAAATGGCGTGACATTGACGATTAAGCCGCAGCGGGCGTAGGTGCTCTTACCCAAACATAGCGACAATACACCACGCGGAATGCGAAAATACTCGACAGAGCGCGCCAGTACAAACGAATTCGGCGGGATGATACACACGTCGCCTTTGAAATCGACGAACGAATCCGGCGCGAAATGTTTGGGGTCAACAATGGCGGAATAAACATTGGTGAAAATTTTGAATTCGTCCGCTACGCGCATATCATAGCCGTAGGATGATACACCATAGCTGATGACATCCTGCCGCGTCTGTTTATCGACAAACGGCTCAATCATGCCCTGTTCGAGCGCCATCGTCCGAATCCAGTGATCAGGCTTTAATCCCATACTGTCCTCTGCATTGATTAGGTTTACTACATGCGTTCCGGCGCGCTCATACCCATGAGGGTCAACACACGCTTGAAAACAACGTGTGCCGCGCGATAGAAACGAAGCCGTGCTCTGGCAAGGTCGTCTGGCACTTCGCCATGCAGCGCCCGCACCTGTTCATAAATCGGGTGGAACGTGCTTGCCAGATCAAGCGCGTAGAAAGCGATGCGATGGGGTTCAAAATTTGAGGCTGAAGCGGCAATCACGTCGCTTAATTCCAGCGCCTTGCGGATAAATGACAGCTCTAAGGTGCCAAGCAGATGCAAATCGGCATTGTCGTCACTGATACCGCGCGTTTCTGCTTCCCGGAAAATGCCTGCACAGCGTACATGGGCGTTCTGGATGTAATAGACCGGATTATCATTACTTTGCTTGACGACGGCATCCACATCAAAATCCAGATGCGAGTTGGGGCTGCGCGCCAGCATGTGATAGCGAATCGCGTCGGCACTGGTCATTTCTACGAGGTCATCCAGCGTATCGTAAACGCCGCGCCGGGTGCTCATCTTGATTTCGACCATTTTGCCCGTATCCGGGTCAGGCCGTACCGCGCGTACCATCTGATTGAAGATGACGTGAATCTTGGAAGGGTCCATCCCCAGTGCTTTAATGCCATATTGCACGACACGGGCTTCGGTCTGATGATCTACGCCAAGCACATTCACCAACAGGTCAAAACCACGCTCCAATTTATTTTTATGATAGGCGATGTCCGGCAGTGTGTAGGTAGGCGAACCGTCACCTCTCACGACAACCCGGTCTTCAACGTCACCAACGGCAGTGCTGCGGAACCATTGTGCGGGTTCGAGATTTTTGGCCTTCTCGATTTCCTCTGGGCTAGACCCTTCGCGGACTTTTGCCTTGTATATGTATCCCTCTTGCTGCAATGCTTCGAGCACGTCCCAGATTGCGCCGCTTTCGTAAAGGGAATTCTCGTTAAAAAAGTCGTCGTGAATGATATTGATCTTCGCCAGCGTTTCTTTGATCCAATCGAACATTTTGCGCTCGGCGAATTCCTTGAATGGCTGCCAGTCGGCATCAACCAGTGCCTCACCCTGCTCATTGACCAGTTCATTGGCAAAGTCAATCAGATAATCACCCTGATAGAATGTCGTATCGTCGGCACGCGGGATCGTTACCGCCTTACCGAGTGCATCCAGATAACGGATACGCAGGCTGTTGCCAAGATTAATCATCTGTGCGCCGGCATTGTTGAAGTAATACTCACGTTGAACGGCATAGCCAGCAGCTTCAAGCAGTCGCGCCATCGTGTCGCCGATGACTCCACCGCGTGTCCGTCCAATCGTGATGGGGCCGCTTGGGTTGGCACTCACGAATTCGACCTGTGCGCGCTTATCTTTGCCGATGTCCAAGGTGCCGAGGGTGTCGTCTTCGGCAATGATAGCCTCTACCTGTTCGCGCAGCCATGTTGCATTCAACCGAAAATTGATAAATCCCGGCGGTGCGACCTCTACACTGCTGACGAACGTGGCTGCTGGAATGTGCTGTGCAATGATTTGTGCAATATCCAGCGGCTTGCGTTTTGCGATTTTTGCCAATCCCAAAGCGATAGGACTGCCATAGTCACCGTGTTCCGCTTGTTTGGGCGGCTGGACGCTGATGGCGGGTAGGTCAAATTCCGGCAGTTCGCCAGCGGCCTGTGCCGCAGCAATCGCCTGTGCGATAAGTTCTTCGTGCGCTTTGGGTAATAAAATCATGATTATCCTGACGACGGTGAGTCGATTGTATTTGTGAGGGAAAATGTCCCGATTCAGGCGCAAATTCTAGCAGACGGCGTGGCGTTCGTTAATCCGCAATTCAGTTTAACTGTCATCCCCGAACAACGACTGCTGATGTTTGGGTTGCAGGTCATAAAAATCGCGTACCCGTTTAATGAGCGATGTCTGAATGCCCGTCTCGGCATAAATCTCCAATGCGAATTTGGCGGGATGTTTATCGGCTTTGCGGCGATTACAATTCGGGCAGGTTGTCGCCAGATTGTCGGGTATGTTGCTGCCGTGATTACGCAGCGCAAGAATATGGTCAATTTCAAAATCTTGATGGACAATCGACCTTCCGCACCATTCACACCTGCCCCCCGATTCAAGAATGCGCGCGCGCAGCATCGCTACCGTAATCTGACCTTTTGCGCCAATTTGTCGAGCACGCGCATTAAGTGCTGCTGCATACTTTTCGAGTTCCGCTGTATCGAGAAAATCGTCGTAAATCATGGCAAGATTTCCGCGTCTAAAACTGCACTTCAGCCCATTGTATGCACAGAAACAATTTGCAGCGAGTCTAGGTTTGACGTGGAATGTAGGTTAGGCTGACGAGGCTTTCGCCAGCCTTCAGTTTGAGCACCCTGTAGTCTGTCGTATCAAGATTGGTGCGTGGGATTTCTGTTTGGTCGATGGGTACAATGCGCCGATTGGTGATGGCGACCAGTTGTGCATACGGGTCATAGGGCAGGGCGATGACCGGGGTTGACCGTTTCATGATTTTGTGGCCTGAACTTTGCAACTTTGCCAATGGAATTTCAGTAGCGAGTACGCGCTTGGCATTACCGCTGGCAGTCGCGATTAAGATGTCGCGTGGAATGTCCATGAAAAATGCGCCGATAATGTGCCCTTCGGTTGGTACATTAATTAGACGTTGCTCATTCGGGGTGAGTTTGCTGGCTTTGTACCGGATTCCCCTGCCAGCATGGGTGATGATGATGACATCACCCTTTTCGCCTATGCCAAACAGCGCGGCTGGATACCCTTGTGACTTGACGAGTTGATAGGGCATAGGCTGACTAAGACGTTCTACGAAGCTCTTGCCAACGAATAGGCGCGCATAGCCGCGTGTGGTGACCATCACTGTGCGTTCAGCTCCCTCAATATTGCACCAGCGGTTGATTGCACACACGGTTTCGCGGCCAAACGCATCCCTATGGAAGGCTTCCGCAGTTTCGAGGGTTGTGCCAATTGTGTGCAGGTCGGTGAGTTGTTGACCTGTTTTTTGCAGGGCGCGGT
>CAZTLI010000443.1:0-4595 GCA_964614375.1 uncultured Anaerolineaceae bacterium | reverse complement strand
ACATAAGCCCGCTGTCTGCACAATAATCATTCAGAGTCTAATTGGTTTATCCATATGTTTGTCGCCAGATAATCGCTGGCTGATTCAGCGTATACAGCATAATCTGCGAAGGTACTATTTTGAGCAAGCCAAAATGCACATTTTCAATACTGCCATAATGTGGTTCAGGATCAAAGCCCATTGGCGGCGGCACGGTTTTATAGAACGCCCAAACACGCCCCTGCTCATCACGATTGGTCACCCATTCCGCCGTGCCTTCGATGTATACCGGATTCTGGATGTCGTGGATGTAGGCCAGCGATACATAGGGATTAGCTTGCAGATGCTGTGCTTTGGGGGAGGTTGGCGACGAGATGATCCAACCGATAGCGCCTTCCCAGACCGGGTGCATAATCCGTGAACGGGGGCGATTGTTCGCATCAACCGTCGCCATATTGCAATAGACCGCTTGATGGACGCGCGTCAAGAATTCAATTTGTATCTCTTGAAATGCGCCTACAACCATCTAAGTTGATTCGCTCATGGGACGCATCCCGATGATGAGAATGCGCGACTTGGGCGGCTGCTTCGCGGCGAAGACCACCGCATCGGCCACACTTTCGGCTTCGAGCATCGCGGCAATCACCGGGTCGCCCTGGGTGCGGCCTGTGCCAAACGCCAGATAAGTATTCACACCACCGGGCGCGATGACGCTGACCTTAATATTCTTCTCGCGATACTCTTTGTCCAGCCCTTCGGCAAAACCGACCTGTGCGAATTTGGTCGAGCAGTAGACGACCTCCCCCGGATAGCCGTGCAAACCCGCCTGTGACGACACAATAATTACATTGCCCGATTTGCGTTCGACCATCCCGCCCAAAAAGGCATGGGTGAACAAAAAGGTCGAGCGCATGTTGGTATTCATCATCCAATCATAGTCTTCGGGGCTGTGGTCGAGGAACGACGCATACTTCGCCACACCAACATTATTCACAAGAATGTCTACCTGCCCGAATTGCGCCAGCGCCGCCTCTTTGACACGGTTCACTGCTGCGGCATCGGCAGCATCCGCAGGCGCAGCCAATGCGTTCACCCCCAATTTGCGGATTTCGTCCGCCAGTTCATCGAGTTCGGCTTGGGTGCGCGCCGTCACGACCACATGACAACCCTCTTTCGCCAGCGCCAGCGCCGCCGCCCGACCAATCCCCCGACTCGCGCCCGTCACTACCGCCACCTTGCCTTTAATATCCACAGCCATATCAAAACTCCTTGTGTAAGATGACACCTGCATCCAACAGGTGTTTGGCAGTCCATTACATTTATTTGTACACTACAGTCAAAGACGCATTATACCTAATTATTGTGGTTTGTTAGTTGGAGATATAACGACCCATGCCGAAACATCCGCTCGCCGAAGTTTTTGGTTTTCCTTATGACAATCATACCGCACGCGCACAACGCTACCGGGGCAACCGACTGTGCCCATTTAACAATCGCGTGCCGAATTGTACGAAAGATAAAGCCAATGACCCGTTAGGTGTATGCAGCGTTTTTGCTGTCGATGACACCATTGCCATCACCTGTCCAATACGCTTTCGACAAGATTGGATCATTGCCGATGACGCGGCGGCGTTTTTCTTTTCACCAGACACCAGTTGGACGGCTCTGACAGAAGTGCGGCTGAACGACCGCAACGGCAAATCAGCAGGTAATGTGGATGTTGTGCTGGTTGCCTATGATAACGCGGGAGAGATAACAGACTTTGGCACGCTGGAAGTTCAAGCCGTTTATATTTCTGGCAATGTCCGCCGTCCATTTGCCCGTTATATGAAAGACCCCGCGAAAAATCAGGATATGGACTGGTCTGGAGAAAGCAATTATCCCCGTCCAGATTATCTATCCTCATCTCGCAAACGGTTAGTTCCGCAATTAATTTATAAAGGGGCGATTCTAAAATCGTGGCAGAAAAAGCAGGCTGTCGCCATTCATAAGGCATTTTATGATACCTTGCCGGATTTCGAGCGTGTCGAGGCGGAAACTGCTGATGTAGCATGGCTTGTCTACACGTTAGAATATGACTCTACTCAACAACTCTATCAACTCGTGCTGTTTGATACCGTCTACACGCTGTTCAAGCCCGCTCTCGACCGCATCATTACGCCCGAACCCGGTTCCATCGCGGATTTCATAGGCGTGCTACAATCCAAACTAGATGAAAAATTGGATGACAATCCGCCCGATGCGCCAACACTATCTGATTTGTTATAGGCGTTTATGATGAACCCTGCACCTGAACCCATTGTCAACATCGCGACTGTGAAACACCGCAGCCCGTTTCGCTATCCCGGCGGCAAAACATGGCTCGTTCCACGTATTCGGCAGTGGCTCAATAGCATCCATCCAGCGCGCCGTACAACCTTCATCGAACCCTTTGCGGGTGGGGCGATTGTGGGGTTAACAGTCGCATTTGAACAGCTTGCCGATTATGTCCTGCTGGTTGAACTGGACGCACAGGTGGCGGCAGTGTGGCAAACCATAATCGGCACGGATGCGGGTGAATGGCTGGCACAGCAAATACGCGACTTTGACCTTAATGCCGAAACGCTTCATGGTCTACTGAAAAAATCGTCAGCTGAATGCTCAATTGCTGAAATCGCATTGCAAACGATTGTGAAAAATCGCGTGAATCGTGGAGGTATTCTAGCGGCGGGCGCTGGACGGTTAAAACAGGGCGAAAATGGCAGAGGGATTGCCTCCCGCTGGTATCCGCAAACATTGTGCAACCGTATTCTGGATATCGTGGCGATTCGTGACCGCTTTGAATTTATTCATGGCGATGGCCTGACCCTACTCGCGCAAACTGCCCATCGTTCGGATGCGGTGTATTTTATTGATCCACCTTATACTGCTGCGGGCAAGCAACCGGGCAGGCGCTTATATACACACGCACAGATTGACCATAAGCGATTGTTTGAACAGGTCGCCCATCTCAAAGGCGATTTTTTGATGACTTATCATAATGTGGCTGTGGTACACACCCTGGCAGCACAACATCAGTTTGAAATACATCCTATCGCAATGAAAAATACCCATCATGCGAAGCAAACAGAACTTTTAATCGGGCGTAATCTGGCATGGCTGAAGGATTAACCTGGAAAAGGATTTTTAGATGTCCAATTACAATTTTAAGCAGCTAATCAATGGTGAATGGGTGGATGCCAGCAACGGTGGGACGTGGGATTTAATCAATCCGGCGACTGAGGAAATCATCGCGCAGATTCCATTTGGCGATAGCGCAGATGCAGACGCCGCAATCGACGCCGCACACACCGCCTTCAAAACCTGGTCGCGCATGACGCCCTATGAACGCGCCGACATCCTCTATGCCGCTGCCGGGTGGATACGCGCACGGGCGGAGGAACTCGCGGTCTTCACCACCGAAGAATCGGGCAAACCGCTTGGCGAATCGCTGGCGGAATGGCGCAGCGCCCCCAACTATCTGATATGGAATGCCGAAGAATGCAAACGCGCCTATGGGCGCACCATACCCGCACGGTCGGCGACCCGGCGCATCACCGTCAATCAACAGCCGTTGGGCGTGGTCGGGACGATTACGGCGTGGAACTTCCCGGTCTATAACGTCGTGCGGGCGTGGTCAGCGGCACTGGCGGCGGGCTGCACTGTGGTCGGACGCCCATCCGAATACACGCCTCGTTCAGCGATGCTGCTGGCGCAGGCATTGCATGAAGCGGGCGCGCCGCCCGGTGTCATCAACCTGATTAATGGCGACCCGGCTTCAATGGGACAGGCCATGTTGGATGACGCGCGCTGCCGCAAAATCAGCTTCACGGGCAGCACGCGCGTCGGCAAACTGTTGATGGACGGGGCATCGCGCACCGTCACACGGTTGGGATTGGAAATGGGCGGCAACGCGCCGACACTGGTCTTCCCCGATGTTGATGTGCAGCAGATTGCGTCTACACTCACCGCATGGAAATATCGCAACGCCGGCCAGGTATGTGTCTCGCCGCAGCGGTTTTATGTCCACAGCCGGATTGTCGAAGAATTTGTCGATGTCGTCACTGCACAATCGAAGCAGGTTGTCCTCGGCAATGGTCTGGATGCCAATACCGGACTTGGACCCCTCATCAACGCCCGTCAACGTGACCGGGTGGACGAATTAGTGCAGTCGGCAGTGAAACAAGGCGCGGCGCTGCTCACAGGTGGCGCGCGCCCAGCGGATATGCCGAGGGGTTATTTTTATCAACCCACCGTCATCACCGGAGTCACCCCACAGATGGCGCTTCATACTGAGGAGATATTCGGCCCTGTGCTGCCTATCATCCCTTTCGATGACCCGGAAGAAGCGCTGGCGCTGGCGAATGCGACCGAGTATGGTCTGGCGTCCTTCGTCTATACCAACGACCTCAATACCGCTGTCCGCATGAGCGAAGGACTGGAATATGGCATGGTGTGCGTCAATGACTGGCTGCCCGCCACGCCGGAAGCGCCTTTCAGCGGCGTCAAACAAAGCGGTCTCAGCGTCGAATGTGGTTTAGAAGGTTTAGAAGATTATATGGAACTCAAGACGGTGTTTATAGGAGGCATCGCATGAG
>CAZTLI010000442.1:0-4629 GCA_964614375.1 uncultured Anaerolineaceae bacterium | reverse complement strand
CGCATGGAATTGTTTAAACGTCCGGGTGTTGCGGAAACACTCGATTGGACAGCGGCGCTGATTGCACTTGACCAAACGGCGCTCTCATTGGAAGTTGTGGGTGATACGATTGGCGTCATTCTTAAATATCAAGATGATATTGAACGATTCGATGCCGAGACATTAAGCAACCTTTTTGACCGCGCGAAACTAGAAGCGGAACGGGTGCGAGGGTAAGATGCCTTCTCCACCATCTGACCCGCCAATCAAGGGTGTCTATCTAGGCGAAGAGGGCAGTCCGTATAGTGGCGGACAACTCCTGCATAATTTACTGTTGTTTGGGCGTGTGTGCCGTGCGCTGGATATGGACATCACACCCAATCGTATGATGGAAGTAGCTCGTGCGCTGGAATATGTGGACCTGGGGCACAAGCATGATGTCTATCACACGATGCGCGCATTGATGGTTACGCACCCGCGCGATTTTGAATATTTCGATGAAGCCTTTGACCTGTTCTGGCGGCGTCCGGCAGAAGGTTGGACGACACTGAATATCAAGTCGATGGGTGAGGAGCGCCATAAACGCAAAACACAATTTTTGCCACCACTGAACTCACAACCCGATGATGGATCGGGGGACGATGTGCAAGTAGACCCGACATTGGTGGCGATAGTGCCTACGTATAGCCAACAGTCGGTATTACGTTATAAAGATTTTGCCGAGATGTCGGGCGAAGAATTGGCGATGGCGAAACGGATTATCGAAAAACTGCCGCAGTCGCTTGGTTTGCGGCAGACAAGACGTTTTGAGCAAGGGAGAGGTCGGCAGATTGACCTGCGAAAGACGATCCGGCAAAGTATGCGACAGGGCGGGGAGGTCATACAGTTGCCGACGCGCCGGGTGAAGGTTAAACCGCGTCCGGTGGTGCTGATATGCGACATCAGCGGCAGCATGGAACGCTACACGCGCGTCCTTTTGCATTTTATGCACACGCTGGCGGCGGGCATGTATCGCGTAGAGTCGTTTGTCTATAGCACAGACCTCACACGCATTACCTATTCCATCAGGCAAAAATCGGTGGACACTGCGCTGCATGATGTTGGCGTTAATGTTAAAGGGTGGGGCGGTGGTACAAAAACAGGTGAATCTCTGGCGACATTTAACTATTTATGGTCGCGACGTGTGCTTGGCAGTGGCGCGATTGTCATGTTAATTACCGATGGTTGGGACAGAGGCGATATCCAACTGCTGGATAAAGAAATGGGCCGATTGCAGCGTTCCTGTTATCGCCTGATGTGGTTAAATCCATTGTTGGACTCGCCGGAATATGAGCCGCTTACACGCGGCGCGCAAGCCATGCTGCCGCATGTGGATGATTTCTTGCCCATTCGCAATTTGGCAAATCTGGAAACGATTATTAATGCTCTGCAAAAGCGTGAGGGGCTATCCGGTAGAGGCGCTTATCACAAGAGGAAAAGCCCGTCGGATGCTGATATAGCTAGTCTGTTAAACTGATGAGAAACCGATTCAATTACAAGTTTTATTACACTCGTTGAACGAGGTCATTCATGCTCGACATTATAGACACGGTGGAACAGTGGCGAAAAGAGAATCGCCGTATCGCGCTCGCGACTGTCGTCAAAACATGGGGATCTGCCCCACGTCGCGAAGGTTCAAAACTCGCTATCACGGACGAAATGGCAATGATAGGGTCTGTGAGTGGCGGGTGCGTTGAGAATGCAGTCATTGAAGAAGCGCTTGATGGATTACAGGATGGCAAACCGCGCCTGTTGACTTACGGCGTATCCGATGATACCGCGTGGGAAGTGGGTCTGACGTGTGGCGGCAAAATCAGCATCTTTGTCGAACCGTTGGACTCGCGCTGGTGGGAGACTATTGTGCCATTCGTGCGGGATAATCGTCGTGCAGTAACCTCAACTATTCTTGACGGGCAGAATGCGGGTAATAAAGCCGTGTTTGATGGACGCGGTGAAACACACTTTTCGAGTGATGGTCTAGCAGACAGCCAATTGCGGTCGCTTCGACAAACGGCTTTGAATCAGCGGCAGTCGGGTCAGGTCGATGCTGGCGAATTCACTGTTATGGTGGATGTCAACCAGCCACGCCCCCATCTAATAATTGTGGGTGGGGTGCATGTGGCGATGCCGTTGACCCGTTATGCCCATCAACTCGGTTTTATTGTGTCGATTGTAGACCCGCGTTCTGCTTTCGCGACAACAGAACGCTTCCCTGATGTGAAGGCCATTCGCCACGACTATCCTGATAAAGCCCTACCTGCATTGGGTTTAGATCGAGATACCTATCTGGCTGTGTTGACACACGACCCCAAAATTGATGACCCCGCATTAATTACGGCCTTGAATGCTGATGTACCCTATATCGGAGTGCTCAGCAGTCAACGGACGCATGACAAACGTGTGGGTAGACTGAAAGAAGCGGGCATCAACGATGAGCAGATCGAACGTATTCGCACGCCTATTGGTATGGATATTGGCGCAATAAGTCCTGAAGAAATTGCCCTGTGCATCATGGCGGAGATTATCGCCGTCCGAAATGGAGTGCTGGTTTGAGGTTTGGCACTGTTCCTATAGATGAAGCATTGGGGACGATACTAGCGCATCAACTGGTCGATCAGTTTGGTACGATGCTGCTCAATAAGGGGCGTGTCCTGACTGAAAGCGATCTTGATAAACTGCGCGCGGCGGATATTGAGCAAATCGTTGTCGCGCGGCTCGCCGAAACTGACGTGCATGAAAATGTCGCCGCGAAACGAGTGGGCACGGCGCTGGCAGGTAAATATGTGAAAGTCACCGCGCCCGGTGTTGGTCGTGCGAATCTACAAGCAGAAACACGGGGCACACTCCGAATCCATGTTGCGGCGCTGGCACAGTTGAATAATATCCACGAAGGCATCACTATCGCGACCGTGCGCGAACACACACTGGTCAATCCCGGTGACCTGATTGCGCTGGTGAAGATTATCCCCTTTGGTATCCCGCAAGCCGCGGTAATTGATGTGGAATGTATGGCGGCGGAACACAGCCCTATTTTGACTGTTCGTCCGCTGGTGAAACGGTCAGTTGGGTTGATTATTTCAGGGCCAGAGAGCGCCAGAGACAAATTGATTGCATCATTTCATGCGCCAGTCAGACACCGTATAGAGAATCTGGGATGTGAGTTAAATGAACCGCTGTATGTCGCGCATACGCCGGAAGGCGTCGCGGACGGTCTCCAGTCGCAGGCTCATTGTGATTTACTGATTGTCGCCAGCATTTCCGCAATTATTGATCGGGGGGATGTCGTGCCGGCTGCGTTAGAACTGGCTGGTGGGCATGTCACGCATTATGGTGTGCCTGTAGACCCCGGCAGTTTGCTGATGCTGGGTTATCTTGGCGAAGTGCCAGTAATCGGCGCGCCGGGATGTATCAAATCACCCAAAACCAACGTGATTGATTGGATATTGCCACGTTTGATTGCAGGCGAGCGACTAACTCGCGCGGATTTAGTTGTGATGGGGCACGGTGGCTTGCTGGAAGATATTCGTGACCGTCCGATGCCGCGTGAGGTCGAATAGATTACGTCGTTTATCGTCATTGTTTCTTCAAATTGCTATAGTATAAATCCGTGTTTTCGATTAAAATACCGAATACTTGTTCTATGATTTACGGTGATATAACACCTATTTTCGGACGACCCCATGCGACTGTTAAAAGCCCAACAGGACATCGCTGAAAACTTATTTGATACCACTATCTGGCTGGAAGGCACAGCGGGAACGGGCAAGACCACCGCCGCGATTGAGCGCGTTAAACAGCTTGTTCGCAGTGGTGTCGCAGCCGATTCGATTCTGGTGATTGTGCCCCAGATGGCGCTTGGACTGCCATATCAAGAGGCGCTGCGCCGCGCGCGATTGCATACGGGTGGGCGTGTGCAAATCATGACATTGGGCAGTCTGGCTTATTCTACGGTCGATTTGTTCTGGCCACTGATTGCGGACAAGGCGGGATTTGCTCAACCTTATGAGCGCCCCCATTTTCTTAGTCTGGAACTGGTGCAATATTACATGACTCGATTCGTTGCGCCAGAAATCCACAAGAACGACTACTTCAACAGCGTTCATATCAGTCGTCATCGCCTGTATACGCAGATTGTTGATAACCTCAATAAGTCGGCGGTGGTGGGTTTTCCATATGAACAACTCGGTGAACGACTAAAGTCTGCGTGGGTCGGCACGGAAGCACAAGAATTTGTCTATGACGATGCACAGTCCAGCGCCCATCATTTTCGCCAGAAGTGTCTTGAACACAATTTGCTGGATTTTTCGCTACAGGTCGAGCTATTTGTTAAGTACCTGTGGAAGATGAAAGATATACAGCGCTATTTGACCCGCCAATATCGGCATTTGATTGTCGATAATATTGAGGAAGATACGCCCGCTACGCACGATGTGCTGATGGATTGGTTATCGGTTTGCGAGTCGGCATTGGTAATTTATGACACGGAAGCCGGATACCGTCGTTTTCTTGGTGCGGATGCGATACAATCGCGTTAGATTAAAGACATGTGTTTGGTTGATAGTAACATAGATAAAAAGCGGGGGATGTCGAAAGGTGTTGAAGCTTTATAAG
>CAZTLI010000441.1:0-4668 GCA_964614375.1 uncultured Anaerolineaceae bacterium | reverse complement strand
GATGTGTGCGCGGTTGAAACAGCGACAGAAATAAATAATCCGGGTAAACCATCAGAGTCGGATGGCGATCCGCACGCTGCAAATCACTCACTACGGCTGGATGCAGATTAAACTGATCTTCCAACCACGTAATTTCATCTTCGGCTGCATCTATCACATCAATCCATACACGCTCACGATTTTCGAGCGCATCTTCTAACTGTTCGGTAGACAGGTTTCGTCGGAGTGTAAATTCACCATGAGCAGGAATCGTTTCAGGCGCGACCAGAGACCGCAGCATAGGCATTCCTTCGTTTCAAGAGCAGAAGCAAACCATTTTGCCAGCGGTATGCGTGATATTCTATGAGAAATATGTCAGGGCTGTGTTAAGCAGGCATGGTAGCTTAACGGCAATTGTCAACCTAATCAATCGTATTGAGGTCAATCATCCCTTCGCTGATGACCTGCCCCGGTTGGATGACTTGCGGTGATTCAAGGTCTACCGTTGCCAGCAGGTCATAGGTCGTCGCGCCGGTGATGCGAACGGGCACAAGCTCACCCGGCGGCAGTTCACCTTCCACAATCACATACCCGTCGATTTCAGGCGCATCGCGATAGCTGCGTCCGAGACTGATGACCGTATCCAGCGGATTGCCGTCCTCGTCCTCGCCCATACCCTGTCCCTCAACCAGTATATCGAGCGTTTTGCCAACAAATGACTGATTTTTGGCGAGGCTAATGCCCTGCTGAAGTTCCATCAGACGATGGTAACGGTCTTGCTTCACATCATCCGCCACCTGGTTGGGCAGCAGGGCGCTGGGTGTGCCAATTTCATAGGAATACGTGAACGCACCTACACGGTCAAACCGCAAATCGCTGATGAACTGCATCAACGCATCAAATTCTTCATCCGTCTCGCCGGGATAGCCCACAATAAATGTCGTGCGGACTGCCAATTCTGGAATCGTCTGGCGTAGCTGCCCGATGGTGTCATATACCCATTCGACCTTTGCGGGACGGCGCATCCGTTTGAGCGTTTCGCGGTGGGCATGCTGCAATGGGATGTCCAGATAGGGCAGCACCTGTTTGTGCTTCGCCATCGTCTCCATCAAACGTGGCGTGACATAACCCGGATAGGCATACATGACCCGAATCCAGGGGATGTCTGGCGCGGCCTCGACAATCGCATCCAGCAGATGTGCCAACCCGTCTTTCATGCCTAAATCGTAACCATAATCGGTTGAATCCTGCGCGATGAGCATCACCTCTTTCACACCCATCGCTTGCAGGCGCACCGCCTCCGCGACTATCGACTCTAATGGACGACTGACAGCAGTCCCCTTGATTTTAGGAATCGCGCAAAAGGCACACGGGCGACGGCAGCCATCGGCAATTTTGAGATAGGCATATGCCCCCTGCACACTGGCGCGCAAGACCCCGCGTTCATCGAGACCAACGACCTCGGCATCCGTCGGTAGATGATACAGTGGTTCGGGATGTTTGCGCGTTCGCAAGCGTGTAATCAGGTCGAAAATGTCCATCCAGCGGCGCGTACCAATCACCCCATCCAACCCCGGCACTTCCTGCACCAGTGTATCGCCATACCGCTGCGATAGACACCCGGCGGCAATCACCATTTGCTGTGGACGTTTGACGGCAACTAGCTCACGTAAGGCATCAATAGACTCATCTTTGGCGCTGCCGATAAACCCACACGTATTGACGATGAGCACTTCGGCCTCTTCGGGATTGCCGACACCACGCAGATTATTTTGCGCCAATACCTGCGCGATACTCTCCGAATCGACGGTGTTTTTAGAGCAGCCGAGGCTGAGTAAATAGTATTTGTCTTTCATTCGCGGTGAAATGACGGTCATTGGTGTTCGATTTCTTTCAACTCATCAGGAATAAACATCAGTATACACTGTCGGGCGCGTGGTATGGGAGGGAGTGTTTAAATCCGATTATGCGCCGCCTTTGGTTGGCGTAGGCGTGACCTGGGGCACACGCGGCGGCAGAATCGCTGTCTCCGATGGTGTCAGCGTGATCGTCGGCGTCAACGTATCCGTTGGCGATAGCGTCAGCGTCGGCGTCGGTGTGATAGTTGGTGTATCACTCGGCGTTGGTGTGATTGATGGTGTGAGCGTGATTGTCGGCGTGGCGCTCGCTGTCGGTGTAATTGTCGGCGTTGGGCTGGGGCCGGGTGTGGCGCTGGGTGTCTGCTGAGCAAGTAACGTTGCGGCAATCTGTGGTGACGTAGGAATCGGCGTGGGACTTTCAACCGCAGTTGGGTCAAAACCGGGTCCGGTGACTATATCCATGGTGTTCTGCCGGAATGTAATATCGACACGCTGCCCGCGCCCGCCAAATGACCCCTGTGGATTACCGTTGTAAGTCACAACCAATGACTCGGCATTACTGGCTGTTACTTCGATGACCTCGCGCGCCTCATATTCCAGAATTGTCACACCGGGAATAGCGAGTCCCGCGTATTGTTCCACCCCATCAACCGACAAACTAATCCACCCGCGCTGTGAAAACTCAATGATAACCAGCACACCCTGCCCGGTATATTGACGGTGAATTTGCGGCAGCGCAGTCGAATTGGCTGCGGGCGTGAATGTCGGCGCAATCGTGCGCGTGGGCGAAGGGGGCAGGTCAAGCGCGCTAAATCCATCAGAATCGCCACCATCATCACCCGACGGAATATTGATAAGCTGCACGGTGACAAAAGCGATTACCGCCAATGCTGCCAACCCAACCAGCAGTTGCACCAGCAGCGTTAAGATACTACCTGTGCGGCGTGAACGCAGCATTTCGCGTTCGCCCATCGTAACAGCGGGCAGTGAGGGGTTGGTGTCGGTAATGGATTTGGGGGCTTTGGGCGCGGGAATGTCGTCTCGTTTGCGCCGGAATAGGCCAGATGACCCACCATCGAGCGCCGATTGATAGTAGCGGATGATAAGGTCGGGATCGAGACCCAGAAAACTGGCATAGTTTCGCAGAAAACCATGTACCTGCACGGGCGATGCGCTGGTCACATCGAAGGTGCCCGCCTCGAACGATTCCAGCACCGAACGACGAATCTTCAGGGCAGATACCGCATCATCCAAATCCAATTCTTTGGCGATCCGTGTCTCGCGTAAATATTGCCCCAGTGCCAGTGTATCCATAGTCGCTGTGAAGTCCGCCTAGACAACAAAAACCCGTCGCAATGACAATGACGGGCTAATTGTACCTTAATTGATTTGTTCGTGAAGGCCGACTCGTGCGCTAAATTGTTGTTTATTCAGCCTCGTCGTCGTCCGCGTCCTCAGCTTCTTGTGCAGCGATGTCGGCAAGGGCTTCATCGACCAGCACCTGCGGAATGACTTCGGTTTCCAGTGTCGCGGCATCTTCCACCTCGACATTTTCTTCGTCTTCATCGTCAGGAATCTCGCCCGCTTCTCGTTGCTCCAGAAAATCCGCCAATTCTTCTTCACGGACAACGGTAATCTTCAGGATGGGCGAAATTTCTGTACCCAGACGAACGGGGACTTCATGCGTACCCACTTCACGAATCGGCTGCTGGCTGACACGACGGCGGTTAATATCTACACCAGTCTTTTCGTTGAGTGCATCGGCGATTTCCTGTGTCGTAACTGAACCGAACAGCTTGCCAGTCACGGCAGCACGACGACCAAAAATCAATTCAACGCCATCAATCAGGCGTGCCAGTTCGTTGAGCTTGTTTTCATAGGTAGCACGGCGCACCGCAACCTGTTCACGCAGTTTTTCGGCGCGTTTGAGTTCGCCGGGGGTGGCTTTCGCTGCGAGCTTGCGGGGAATCAGATAATTCCGTGCGAAACCGTCCGCGACTTTAACCACTTCACCTGCCACACCATGTTTATAGACATCTTCCAGAAGAATGACTTTCATTGTGCGAATCCTCTTGCAATACAATTCGCCCCAACTATGGTGTGGAGCGTTGATAATCTTTATCGGACATAATTGGGTCGTATTATAAAGGTCGGGGTATGCTCTGCCAAGTGCGAATTGAGATGTGATACGCTCGAAATCATCCGCCCGACTATTGCCTGTCGCTGCGTAAACGATTGGTTGACTGCTGCTTCCGTTTACTCGCATGGTCGGCTATGCTGAGAGCATCGTGTGACAACTGCCTGTGTTCTAGTACACGACATTCAAAAGAAAGTGACATCGCCTCTATGATGCGGTCTAAAGCCCTCACCAACAGCCAGATTGTGCGCGCGGCATTGATTGTGCTGCTGGGGTTTCTCGCCAGTGGCGTACTCGGTTTCGTGCGGACACTGATTTTATCAGCACAATTTGGCGCGGGAGAAGCCCTTGACGCCTTCCTCGCGGCGCAGCGCATTCCAGAAACAATCTTCGTGCTGGTCGCGGGCGGTGCGTTGGGGTCGTCGTTCATCCCCGTGTTTGCGCGACTGCGTGAGCGCGACGACGATGAACAGAGTGCATGGCGACTCGCCAGCGCAACGATGACATTGACCGCATTCGCAGCCGCGATTCTCGGCACAGTCGTCATTATCGCAGCGCCGACACTGGTTTCAAATTTCCTCATGCCAGATAGTCCAGCAGATGTCCAGCAACTAACCGCCTCATTGACCCAATGGATGATGATTACGCCTGTGATATTTGCGGTCAGCGGCCTAATCATGGGTTTTTTGCAGG
>CAZTLI010000440.1:0-4691 GCA_964614375.1 uncultured Anaerolineaceae bacterium | reverse complement strand
ATCTTCCCGCATAACGAGAGTGAAATCGTCCAGAGCGAATGCGCCAACGACGCCGATTTCGCCCGGTACTGGATGCTGGTCGGCAGCCTGACCGTTGATGGTGTGAAAATGTCGAAGAGTCTGGGCAACTTCGTCACGATTAAAGATGCGCTCAAAGCCTATCGTCCCGAAGCGATTCGGATGTTCGCGTTGAACGCCCATTACAGCAGTCCCGTTGATTACAGCGAAGACGCGATGAAGGGCGCGCTCGGTGGCTGGGAACGTTTGTATGGCGCGGTGCGCTTGACTCGTCAACAGATGAACCACGCGCCCGCAGGCGACGACGGCAACAGTTTCCTGAGCCGCCTGGGCGAGGCGAAAGCCGCCTTTTCTGAAGCGATGGACGATGACTTCAATACACCCAAAGCCATCGCCACGCTGCAAGAACTCACGCGCGATGTCAATACCCTGCTCAACAGCGCTGCGACTGTCGGGCTGAATGTGTTAACTGCCATTGACGAGACCTATAAAATGCTCGGTGGTGCGGTTTTGGGGCTGATACCCGAAGGCGACGCCGCCAGCGGTGATTCACAGCGCGAGGCCGGACTCATTCAATTGTTGATTGATATGCGGGCACAGGCGCGAACACAGAAGAACTTCGCCGAGAGCGACCGGATACGCGACGAATTGGCGAAACTGGGTGTGACATTAGAAGACCGTCCTGATGGCACAATCTGGAAGGTCGATTAATCATGACTGTGCTGGCAGCGGGGGGATGTAATGCCTGAATTTATTTATGGACATTGGCCGGTCTTAGAGACCTTGCGCGCCGGGAGGCGACCTGTCGAGCAACTGCTGCTGACGGAACGGGTCGAAGAAAAAGGCGCGGTGGAAGAAATCGTCAAGGCGGCACAGGAACGCGGCATCAATGTCCGGCGTGTGCCCAAGCGGATTATCGACGATTTAGCCGATGGCAATCATCAGGGGACGCTGCTGCGCGTCGGCGGCTATCCCTATGTGGATTTAGAAGCCATCCTGCAAACGGCGGCTTCGCGCGGGGAAAAACCCTTTATCCTCGTGCTTGACCTGCTCAAAGACCCGCAAAACGTCGGCAGTTTGTTGCGCGTGGCGGATGCCGTCGGCGTGCATGGCGTGGTGATGCAGGAACGCCGGAGTGTCGAGGTGACTCCGGCGGTGGTGGCGTCGTCGTCGGGCGCTGTGGAGTATCTCCAGGTGGCACAGGTGACTAACATCACCAACACCCTCAAAGACCTGAAAGAGCAGGATGTGTGGATCGTCGGGCTGGATATTGGGCCAGATGTCCCGCCGCTGGACAAAACGGACTTGAATATCGCGCTGGCGCTGGTGCTGGGCAGCGAGGGCGAAGGGATGCGCCGCCTCGTCCGCGATACCTGCGATTTGCGCGTGACCTTGCCCATGCGCGGGCGTGTCGGCAGTTTGAATGTCGCCACTGCGGGGTCGATTGCGTTGTATTCGGCGTGGCAGGCGCGGCAGTGGGAAGGGTGGGTGCAGACTTAGCCCAGCTTGAATGCTGAGCGCTGCCGGTGCCGCCTTGTGGTGACTTACCGCTGGTTTTAAAGCTAAACCACAGCGACGCAGCGGGTTAGGGTAGACGTTTTCTGCCAGAAAACCCTTATGCTGCAAAGGTCGCGTCGCTGCTTTTACCTGACACTCACGCTTGCTCAGTTCGCGGTATGGACGCGCACACCGGCACGTCCGGCTATTTTCAGAGGGAGTGATAGAAGCGGTCAACCGCGAATAACCAATTTCGCCTATAATAGCAGCACACACACTCTATACTGAAATTAAAGGTGATGGCATTATGATTAAGGATATTTTGGACGAAACCCGCAGCAAGATGAAATCGACCCTCGCCGTCTTTGAGAGTGACTTGCACGGCATTCGCGGCAACCGCGCCAGTGTGGGTCTGGTTGACCGTCTGGAAGTGGAATATTATGGGCAAATGTCCGAACTGCGGCAGCTTGCCAATATCTCCACGCCCGAACCGATGCAAATCCTCATCCGGCCTTATGACAAGGGCGCGGTCCATGCCATTGAAAAAGCCATTCAGCAAGCCAATTTGGGCTTTAACCCCAATGTCGATGGCGATGTCATCCGCCTGAACATGCCCGCCCTCACGCGCGAACGCCGTCAAGAACTGGTGCGCGTGGTCGGCAGCCGGGTGGAAGAGGCAAAGGTGGCGATTCGCAACATTCGGCGCAGCGCCAATCAGGATTTACAGGAATTTGAGAAAGAAAAATTGATTTCTGAAGATGACCAGAAACGCGGTGAGGATGAAGTCCAGAAACTCACCGACGAATACGCCAAAAAGATCGAAGAACTCGGCAAGGAAAAAGAACAGGACATCCTCGAAGTCTAGCAGAACCACACAAACCATAAAGATTTGCAACAGTTCTTAAGGATTCGCGGTCTGACGGTTGTATAATGAAAGGACGACCCCTGCCGCGCCCATGCGTCGAGGGATTACACCGAACCATGCAAAGGGAAAGACCATGTTTATAGACCGGAAAAAACACGACGACGAGCAGCGAACGGCTGTGCTGCCAGAGCATGTGCCCCAGCACGTCGCCATTATCATGGATGGCAATGGGCGCTGGGCGAAGTCGCGTGGTCTGCCGCGGAGTGCCGGTCACCGGCAGGGCACAGAAAATCTGCGCCAGATTTTGCGCGCGGCGGTGGAATTTGGCGTCGAAATCCTCACCATCTATGCCTTCTCGACGGAGAACTGGTCACGCCCGCGCAAAGAGGTGCGCCTGCTCATGCGGATTCTGGAAATGGTCATCGACCGCGAATTGAAGGAACTGCATCAAAATGGGGTGCAAATCCGGCATATTGGTGAACTCGATGGCATTCCCCGCCGCTTGCAGGATAAAGTGCGCGAGGCGTGTGAACGTACCTGTGACAATCAGAAGCTGATTCTCAATGTCGCCTTTAACTATGGCGGGCGCGATGAAATTGTCCACGCCGTGCAAGAGATTATTAATCAGGGCATCCCGGCGGAAGACATCACCGAAGACCTCATCAGCAGCCATCTCTATACCAGCGGTCTGCCCGACCCCGACCTCATCATCCGTACCAGCGGCGAATTCCGCCTGAGTAATTTCCTCATCTGGCAGGGGTCATACTCCGAATATTATACGACACCGACCTATTGGCCTGACTTCGATAAAGAAGAATTCCGCAAAGCCCTCATCGCCTACAGCCAGCGCAACCGCCGCTTCGGTAAAACCGGCGACCAACTGGGGCAAGACGAGGCCTGACCCGATCTGTCTGAACACAGTCCTTATAAATACTGATCCTGACGCGCCGCTGTGCATCAGCACTATTTTCACGGAGCATTGTTATGCTGACAGCCGTTATCCCGTCCGATTTCCACGACCTGTTCACACAGAAGGCTTTTGGTCATCTGGCGACCCTGATGGCAGATGGTTCGCCACAGATTACCCCCGTATGGATTGACTTTGATGGCGCATGTATCCTCGTCAATTCACGAACAGGTCGCCTGAAAAATCGCAACATGCGCGCCAATCCGACTGTGGCGATTGAAATTGCCGACCCGCAAAATCCCTATCGTTATGTGTCGATTCGCGGCACAGTGATTGCCGTTATCCCTGCCGAAGATACGCAACATATTGATGCGCTGGCGCAGCGCTATCTCGGTGTAGACAGCTATCCCTGGGCGGTTGAAGGCGAAACCCGCGAAATCTTCCACATCCAACCCGCGCGCGTGGTGACACGGGTGATTGGGTAAGCAACGGATGTTGGCGATGCGAGCTGAACGGGTTAAACATCGTGATCGACTTCAACCAACGGGCACGGTGATTTTAGCGCGTTGCAACGGGTTTATGTTCTTTAACAAAATAATTCGATACTTTTTCACCCGGATATTACCTGATTAACAAGCTAAGCAGCATTAACCCGCTGCCTACAAGACTGCGGCAGGTGATTGCAGTTTAAATTCTTGGATGAGTAAAACGATCTGACTGTCTATCCCGATAGAATCGTCTCGATAGCCTGTAGCTCATCGTCGCTAAAATTCAGATTTTGCAAGCCAGCGACAATATCTTCGATCTGGTCAGGCCGACTCGCGCCAATCAAGGCGGAGGTCATCGTTTGCTTCCGCAGCACCCACGCCACCGCCATCTGCGCCATATTTTGCCCGCGCGCCTGCGCGATGTCATTCAGTTGATGGACTTTGGCGATGCGTCGCTGTGTGACCTCATCCCCCCAGTGAAAACTGCCCGCTAATTTGCTGGCGCGTGAATCGTCGGGCACGGCGTTGAGATATTTGTTGGTCAAAATGCCCTGACACAGCGGCGAAAAGGCGATGCAGCCCATCCCTTCCTGTTCCAGCACATCTAATAGACCCTCCTCTATCCAGCGGTCAAACATATTGTAACGGGGTTGGTGGATGAGGCAGGGCGTGCCGAGTTCGCGCAAAATCCGCGCTGCTTCTCGCGTTTGCTCCGGGCTATAGGTAGAAATGCCGGCATACAGCGCCCGACCGCTCCGCACGATAAAATCGAGCGCGCCCATTGTTTCTTCCAGCGGCGTGTTCGGGTCGGGGCGGTGGCTGTAGAAGATGTCGAAATAGTCAAGTCCGGTGCGTTTAAGGCTCTGGTCGCAGCTTGCAATCAGATATTTGCGCGACCCCCATTCCCCATACGGGC
>CAZTLI010000439.1:0-4697 GCA_964614375.1 uncultured Anaerolineaceae bacterium | reverse complement strand
CCGTCATGACAAACCCGTCTTCTATTATGATGGCGATGTGCCCGCCAGCCTGCCCAATCTGCACGGATTCGCCAGTGGCTTTCGCATTTATCAGGGCGCGGATTTGAGCGAATACACGGCCTTCATCAGCAACAGCAAAGGTGGCGAGACTCTACTCATGCAGCTTGGCGCGGAAAATGTGCATACGCTGTGGTATGGCGCAGACCCCGATGTCTTTAGTCCGGCAGAGGTCGCACAGCAAGACATAGATGTGTTTTTCTATGGGCATGGTCGCGAATATCGCGCGCAGTGGATTGACGCCATGCTGACCGCGCCGTCACGCCGGTTGACCGACCTCACATTTGCGGCCAGAGGCACGCGCCTGGGCGATTTAGGCAGCACGCGCCTGCTGCCCTATCTGAGCTTCAGCAAATTGCGCGAATATGCCGCCCGCAGCAAAATCAACCTGTGTATCACCCGCCGCGCTCATGCCAGCGTCTATGGGTCGTCGTCCTCGCGTCCGTTTGAATTGGCGTCAATGGGCTGCTGTATCGTCGCCAATCCCTATAAGGGGCTGGAACAGTGGTTTGAGCCGAACAAAGAGATTTTCATCGTCAATTCCGAAGAAGAAGCCATCGAACGCTACACCTATCTGATGGCGCACGAGTCTGAACGTCGGGCAGTCGGACGCGCCGCCCATGAACGTGTCCTCAAAGAACACACCTTCCGGCATCGCGCCCTCGAACTGATGGCTATCGTCCAGCGCTACAACTAGGGACGATGCGCGCATCGCGCAACTTGCTTCACGATGCCTGTTCCGCCAGCACCTTGAGGATAATTTGACTGAAATCGCCGAAGCGATCATCGAGTGGGGAATCAGGCTGCCAGAGGGTGATGCGGTCACTTTCGTTATTGACGAAGAACGGCAGCAGGTCGCCGATTGTCCCGGTATACAGCGCGCCATATTCCAAACGGCTGTCCGGCTGCATCCGGCATTTAAACAAGCCCTGACAGTGCAACGTCTCCACACGCTGGCAGGTCTCTTCTTCGACTTCACGGCGCGCCGTATCATCGGGATGTTCACCGGCTTCACGCCCGCCACCGGGAATTTCCCACTGGTTGCGCTGGATATTGTGCATGAGCAGGATACGCCCCTCCTTATGTATGACGACGACTGCAAATGCTATCGGCGCATCCGTCTCGCCTTCGGGCGCAGTCGGAGTCGCACACGGTATGAATGACAGCACTTCGCTGCCGCTGGCTAATCGTCCCAACATGGTTTTTGCTCCTGTGGCTAAAATGGATAACATCGAAGGCTGGAGCAGTCTAAAGTCTGAGTGGCGCGCTTGTCAACCACAATGTCAGACGCAGGGACGAACCGATACGATTCGTCCTATCCCGGCGCTATCGCCCGCGATGCTTCATTCTCTAAACCCGCCGCGAGCGGTCGTTTTGTAACTGCCGCTTTCCTTTCGGGGCAAATCGACATAAGATAAACTCGTTAATAGTCATGGATACGACATCACAGAACGAGACACATGAGGCGATTTTTTCTTTCGTTATTGATTGGCACAGCGGTAGGTATTGGTATTGGGGTGGTGATTGGTTGGGTGTTGTTCCCGGCGCAAGCGGTGGGCACACCCGCATCGGCACTCGCCCCGTCTTACCGGGATGAATATACGGTGATGGTGGCAGCGGGTTACCGGGTTGATGGCGACATTAACGCCGCGATTCGTCGCCTGTCTATCCTCGGCGTAGACAATGTGCCGCTGTATGTGCAGGAAGTGACCGAACGCTACATCACTACCTCGCGCAATATTGACGATATTCGCAATCTGGTGGCCCTGTCCGAGGGCTTAGGCCGGCTGACGCCGATCATGGAAGACTATCGACCTGTGAGTCTGCCGGGAGGTGGGTCATGACGCGCGAAAAAACCCTGCCACCACCCGCGCCGACCCACCTGCCAGAAGTGCCTAACTTCCCCAAACGCAGCCGCTATCGTCGCCCGCGCACGACCATATCGTGGCTTGCGCTGCTTCTGGGTGTGATCGTCGGCATTGGCGGTGGATTGTATTATGCGTGGGTGCTTGACCCGGTGGAAGAGGTCAATGTCGCGCCGTGGCAGTTGCGGCCTGACCATCAAAATGAGTATGTCGTCGCGGTGATGCTGCGCTTTGCTTATGATGGCAATCTGAATCGGGTGGTGGCGGCGCTGATTGAAGATGTGCATCTCATTGATGACCCCATAGGCCGTGCCGTAGCTATCGCTTGTCACCTCGCCAGCACCGACTATATCACCGAAGCGGGTGGTTTAAACGGTGTCTTAAGCATCATGCGCTTTTATCAATCCCAGGGGCGGCGTGGTTGTGCCGATGAGATTCTGCCCAATCCCCAGGTCGAAGTGCAAAGAACGGTCATCGCCGCTACTCAAACGCCGACTCTCATCCCACCGCCGACCAAAACCGCGACACCGGGCGGCAATGTGACGCCGACACCCGCGCCCAATATCGTCCCGACCAATCCACCGCAGCGCGAATTTGTCATCGCCAACATCACCACCTTCTGTTCTGTGGAGATTTCGGGTGTCATCGAAGCCTATGTACAGGAATTTAATGGTGAGGGCATTCCGGGGCAGGCCGTGCGCGTGCGGTGGGATGGCGGGAACGAGGAAAATATCTTCTATACAGGCTTGAAGGTCGAACGTGGCCCCGCCTATGCCGATTTCCAGATGTCGCCGGGCATCGCCTATATCATCGACCTGCCGGGACGTTCCAACCCATCAACCAACCCGCTGGAAGCCGCGCCGTGTATCACCGATACCGGCGCAGAAGCCCTGCGTTCCTATCGCGTGGTATTCCGTCCCGCAGGCTAACGACGGCGGGTGCTGGTCATGTTGAGTTCGGCATAGCCAGCTTCAGTCGGTTCTGCCCATCCCACATACAGATGGCGGTCACGATCCGTCGCGATTGAGGGACTGCCCAATAAGCCGCCTGTTGGCGATTCTGCCAGCGACACCACGCCCTGATACCCGGCAAGCTCGCCCGCTTGAAAAAATATCACGCCGACCTCAAGGCCGACCTGCGCGGCAGCGGGCAGCATCTGCGCCTGTTCATGCAGCGGTATCGTCCACGATGCCCAACTTTCGCCGGGAACAGCCCGTTCGCCGATACCGGTATTGTAGCCCGTTTCCATCGGTTGACTGGGAATCGCCAGCAGCCCTAAACGTCCCGCCTGTGACCAGCGTGCGGCAGCTATCGGCGCGGATGTCCACCACGTTTCATGTGACCCATCGAGGCGCGTGATGTTCCAGAAGAGGTAGACGTGGGTGTTATCCAATGCCGCGCGAAAGGTATCCAGACGGTCACCGGGATTGAGCGCAGGCATAGATGTAATCGCCTGGGTATCGGTCACTGTGCCCTCGGTATACAGCGCCCGGAACACACGACTACCACCGGCTTCAATCCAGAACAGCCATATCCGTCCATCATTCGCGCGGATGAGCGCAGGCCAATCGGCAGCCGACACAATTTGCACAGGCGGTAAGGGGCGGCCTTGCGCGTCGATGCGCTGGCTGAACAGCGCTGATTCGTCCACCCGTCCGCCGCTCCACACAACCCATAAACCGCTGCCGCCATCGGTCACAGCCGTATAGCGCAGGGTCAATCGGTCAGATAAGCGTACCCGTCCCCGCGCGACATCCATATCCAGCGGGACAAGCGCGCCATAGAGCCGCAGTTGGCTGGTGTCGTTTTCCGCGCTATCGAGCCAGAGCAGATGGGTATTGGCAAGGCCGCCCGGCAAGAGTGTCTGGCTGAATGGATGACCGGATGGCAGGCGCAGCGCGACAGTCCGGGTGAAGTCGTCTTCACGCCACTGCTGCATGTCCTGATGAATAAAATCTGTAATCGCAATCCACGTCATATTCAACAGGGGGCTGCTGGCCCACAATGCGGGAGCATCGGCCTGTTCACTGTAAGCGAGCGTATAAACCTGCCCCCAGCGAGTCGGACGCGGTGGTTCGGGTGGGACGCCGCACGCGGCGAACATCAACGCGATGATGAGGAGTAGACAGCGGTGTTGTAGCGGTCTGCCAGCGAGAATTAATCGGCGGGCAGCAGGGGAGAGTCTCAGACCCTGCCTTACGTCCAAAACGCGCTTATGACCAGTGACGACGGATTGTGGCGGCATAGCGTGATTTCCCGATTGATGTTTCCCGGATTCTACCCCTTCGCCAATGGCTATTCCGTGACCACTTCAACGACGATAATCGCTTCGCGGCTGGGTGTGCCATCCAGACGATAAGCAACGGCCTCGATCCGATGCAGGCCGATACCCTCTGCCAGCCAATTCATCACCACACGGAATTGCGGCACGCTGGCGGCGTCGGTCTGGGGCGTGGCGGTATTGATGGAGATGCCATCGACAATCAGTTCAATGCGCGAGATGCCTTGTCCAAGGTCTTCGCCCAGAATCTCAATATCGAGTTCGACGCCTTCAACGACGCGGGCGTTATTGGCGGGTGCTAAGATGGTCGCGGTTGGGATTTCGGGCGTTGGACTGGGCGTGATACCCGCCGCACCCAGATTGCAAGCGGCTAATGTGGTGAATAGCAACAGACCGAGCAGCACACCGATTAGAGATCGACGCATTCAAACAACTTCCCCGATTCTTCAAGGCCAAGCCACTGGTTAAACGTGAATGTCCATTCGCGGTCTGTT
>CAZTLI010000438.1:0-4703 GCA_964614375.1 uncultured Anaerolineaceae bacterium | reverse complement strand
CATTAGTGGATGCGGATATTCAGACAGGCGTGGAGCGACTGCGGGCAGCATATCAACAGAATGGCATCTAGTGAAGGGAACTTGATCCATCATGCCAGCTTCCCTTCTTTAAGGGGGATAGATAGAGTGTCGATACCGACTATGTGTTGCCTCTATGAAGCGGTCATTTCGGGTGTTAGGGTATGGATGGATTCGTCCACCCGTCGCAACCATTCGGCTGTGAGGTGATTGAATAGTTCGACTTGTTCGAGATGCACGCTATGTCCCGCGCGGTCTAACACGACATATGTCGAACGATGATAGCCTTTAACCAGTTTTCCTGCGTCGGCAAATCCTACCCCCGAATCATGGCGTCCGGTGATGATGAGCACAGGTTTATCGTAGGGCTGTGGTAATTTGTCCACATCAAACGAAAGGCTAAAGTTTTCCGTCTGGCGCAAGGTTGCCAGATATTCTTTATCCGCACGATTGAATCCCGGCGCAATTTCCTTCGCGATTCGATCCAGCACGTAACGATTGCGAATCACGACATTGGCGCGTACTACTTCATCAAACGGCGCTGGAACCAGTGCCATCGCTTCTTCGTCTTCAACCAGCAGCAGCGGCGGGGCACATCACGGGTGGCTGAATCGGGCGATATTGTCGGCGCAAACAGCATCATGCCGCTGACCTGTTGTTGACGCCGATAGACCAGCCCGCGCGCGAGATACCCGCCATACGAAAACCCCACCACACAAAATGACTGATTGGGGATTACTTCGTCAATAAATGCGTCAATCACGCTCAAAATATCATCAGATGTATGACCCCATTCTATTTTTGGTGACCGCCCCATTCCCGGAGTATCGACATAGATTCGTTTCCAATCAGGGTTGTCCTTGAAAATAGGTTCAAAAGCGCCAATCATACATTCGTGGTCGAGCCACATCCCATGCAGCAGCACGATTGGATGTCCTTCACCGCGTATTTCATAGTTGACTGTCGTATCTTTAACACGAACTTCCATGCGAAAACCTCCTATAACACAACTCGATTCGTTTGACAATAAACCGCAGTACCGCCACTAACACGTTCTCAATACTTCAGCATTCACTATCTCACCGCAAGCTAGTTGACTGGTTGTCTAGTTAATGGTAAAAAAAGTATTTCCGACATTATCATCGCCCATTTGCCATCTGGATCAGGTTCACTGCCTGTTCGCCCATTTGGCGTAAATAAATAGGGTTATTGTAGGTCTTGCCTAAGACCGCCGCGCCTTCAAACAGCGCCAGTATCGACTCGGCTAATTCACGGGTATTGGGGATGGGTGGGAGTTCACCCGATGCAACACCCTGTTTGAGTGCCGTCTCAAGCACGTCTGTCCATTCTGAAAAAATAACACGCAGGCGATCTTGAATAATGGCATCCTGTGTACTGAGTTCTGTCGCAAGATTGCCAAAATGACAGCCTTTGACAGGTTCTGGGCGACCAAGCTCGCGCTGATACATTTGCTCAAAAAATTGTCGGAAGCGTTCAATGACGGGCATCGTATCAAGAGCGAAGATCCGCTGCAAAAATCCATCGCGATAGTTTTCCCACAGATAATCTATCGCCGCCAACGCCAAGGCCTGTTTCGAGTCAAAGAAATAATAGAAGCTGCCTTTTTTGACACCAGCAACGTCACAAATTTCTTGTACCCCAACCGCTGTATAGCTGCGTGTATAAAACAATGTAATCGCGGCCCGAATAAGTTGGATGTTGGCGTCGCTGACTCGTCCCATAAGCTCAAAAATAGTTGACCGATTGGTTACGAGATACTGTATTTGGGCGTTTCCTGTCAACACGATTTCAATTTTCATTAATGTAGACGGCGTATTATACGATTCTAAGACCAATATAGTGTCAGTCTTATATCGCTCCGTTATAGTGAGGGTTGATGTGTATCGAAATGGGCTAATGACCCGGAATAGGAGTGGCATGACTTTCTTAAATCAGATAGATGGCAATTGGAACATTCTCAAAGGCGCAATCCGCCAGCAGCTTGCCCGTATGACTGAAGATAATGAGGCTGAAAAAGCCGCGCGATGGGAAAAGATGGTTGGCGAAGTGCAGGTGGAACTCGGCATTCCCCGTGACGAAGCCATCCGCAAATTGGAACAACTCCAGCACGAATCTGACATGGAAATGATGAGCTAATTTCCACTATTCGCGATGCTGATGAACCCCGTTAATTGCAGCGGGGTTTTTGATTTTCTATGCAACAATTCGTCTGGATTTTTCGTCATGGGCTTGTGAATGCTGACGAAATTGTCAGGTAAATGTTAATTTTGGTTCAGAATAGGGTAATCGGCGGGATGCGGTTGTTGACAAGGTGCGCTTGATTACATCATGCTAAGCATACAAATCCAGATTGGTGCAAATGACCGAATCATTATAAGGTAGAATGATAGTGTTGATGCCTGCCATTATCCACCTCAACCCAAATGCGAATGATCACCATAGTGTGAAAGAGGTACAGTCATGCGTGTTTATCTTAGTTTAATTACAGGTCTAACGGCGCTGGTGCTGCTGTTTTCGGGAGTTTTCTCTCCTACCAGCGCCCAAACACAGTGTACGGCGTTGATTCAAGAGACAATTGCGACGCTCGAAAGCAGTTGTGGTGATGCAGGTGGCAACAGCATTTGCTTCGGCACTGCCGCCAGCGCCACCGGCCCTGCCGATGTTGTCCCGGTCGCAGCGGGCGATGTTCTGAGTCTTGCCGATGTTGAAACTGTGCAAACTCCCGGACTGAATACGGAAACCAATGAATGGGGATTTGCCCTCCTCAATGTTCACGCCAATGTGCCGCTGGCGAGTTCGTCCGAGGGTTTGCGTTTTCTCATGATTGGCGATGTCCGCCTGGAAAATGCCGTCGCGCCGGATACGGCTTTTGTACCCGTTGAAGCGATTACAATTACGTCGATTGTGGGCGCAAATATCCGCAGTGTCCCCAGCACCGATGGACGTGTGCTGACCAATGCGCCCGTCGGCACAGAACTCATGGCAGATGGGTTGAGTGCTGATGGCGCATGGCTGCGAATTTTGAGTACCGCAGGCAATGCGTGGATTAGCCGTCAGGTCATTACCGTAACCGAGGGCGACATTAATAGCTTGCCCACGATTACGGGCGATACACAATCGTTGATGCAGTCCTTCTATTTACACACCGGTAACGATGCGCTCACATGCAGCGACGCGCCACCCGCGATGCTTATCATTCAAGCGCCCATCGAGATTACCGGGCTGATCTGGGCGAATGGGGTCGAAATCCGTTTCGATGGCACAATTATGCTGCGGACTCAACCCGATAACACCCTGGTGTTGGTCGTCATTCGGGGTGGTGCGACCAGTGGCGGGGTTTCTGTTCCAGAAGGTTTCACGATGTCTATTCAACTCGACGAAAACAGTCGCGATGTTGTCGGACTGTGGACCGGTTTGCGCCCTATCAATGATGGTGAACGCGCCGCATTGGTGACGATTGAAGGCATTCCGCAAACGGTGCTGCACAACAGCTTTACTATTCCGACTGTCGCCGAAGTTGCCGCAATTCAGGCCAGCATTAATCAAGCCGCTGCCGGGCAGACGGTCTCCGGGCCAGCAGCAGGCCGTGTGAATTGCAGTGGCTTCCGTCCGACATCGCCTTTGGATGCCGTCGCGACAGGCGGTTCACCTTTCTTCTGGGATCGGGCAGACGGCGCGACAGCCTATCGCCTCAATATCTACGATCCCAACGGCGCGGCGCTGGCATCCTATGACCTCCCGGCGAACAACACGACCTTCTCAGTTGATGTCGGTGGCTTTGGTGGCGCGGTTGCGTGGGAAGTACAAGCGTTTGCAGATGGCGAACTGGCGTGTACGACCGCGCGAATTAACGTCGCTGTGGTCGCAGGCGCACAACCCGTTGGCAGCGGGGACGGTGGCCCACCATCCACCCCAACTGCCTGCCCCTGGGCATCGTGCTGATAGCAAGCTATATATCAAAGGCGGGGTTATAGACCTCGCCTTTTTGCTTTCCTCTCTTAAGAACTACCGTTTAGCCCATCACACAATTTTCTCATCTTTCGTTACAATTGATTGGAGTCGTTTCGGAAATTGGAGTTTATAGGAGCGGGTGGTAATGCGGTTATTGCTGGTTGAAGATGAGGAAGGCATAGGCAAATTTATTTGTCAGGGTTTGCGCGAAGCCAATCACACGGTCGATTGGGCAACGACAGCGGTGGATGCTTTAGAACACATCCAGAGCGATTCCTACGACGTGTGTATTTTGGATATTATGCTCCCGGATATGGATGGATTTCATTTACTGAAGCGCATTCGCGACCAGCAAATTCAAGTGCCGGTTTTGTGTTTGACGGCCAGGGACACAGTAGAAGATCGTGTGCGCGGTTTGAATATGGGCGCGGATGACTATTTAGTCAAACCATTTGACTTCAGTGAATTACTGGCCCGCGTTCATGCCTTGTTACGGCGTCCGCCGCTGCAAATGACAGATGTGCTGCGTGTGGGTGATCTTGAAATGAATACTGTGCTGCGTATTGTGCGGAAAAATGGCAAAGAACTTGAATTGAGCCAGCGTGAATTTATGTTGTTGGAATATTTAATGCGAAACGCTGACCAGGTGCTCACCCGTACTCAGATTGGCGAGCGTGTATGGGGCTTTGATTTTTACAATGAGTCCAATGTCG
>CAZTLI010000437.1:0-4704 GCA_964614375.1 uncultured Anaerolineaceae bacterium | reverse complement strand
GCCAATATCCCCAATACACTGCCGGGACAAAATGTGACCTTTTTGCTGTTCGGCAATGTCGAATTTGCGCCTGTAGACCCGGCAAACACGGTATCTATTGCCCCCAATAATCAGATGAATGTCCGCAGCGGGCCGGGCACGAATTACAGTATTGTCACGACTCTTGCAGCAGGTGAAACTGTTCAAGCCAGCGGACGAAACGGGGCGGGCGATTGGCTGCTGATTGCACTGCCCGAAGGCAGCAGCGGTTGGGTCTTTGCCGACCTCGTGACTGCCGATGGCGATGCGTCTGCATTAGAGGTCGTCGCCGATGACGCAGGTATCACGCAGGCCTTTTTCTTCCGCAGTGGGATTGGCGATGCACCCTGCGAAGCCGCGCCGGACAGTGGTCTCCTGCTGCATACACCGGATGGCGTGGGCGAGGTTGAACTGCTCATCAACGAAGTGCGCTTCAGCATCGGCTCGACAGTCTACATACAGGCTGAACCGGGTGGTGATATGGTTGTCGCAGTGCTGGACGGAGAGGTGACTGTCTTTGTCGATGGCGTCGCGGTCACGGTTATGGCGGGTGAATATGTCACCATTCCGCTGGATGCCGATGGTCATCCATCTGGCCCACCGAGCGACCCGATACCCTTTGATCCGGCTCGGATTGAACCGCTGCCAGTGACACTGGTGCGACGCGATACGGGCTACGTCGGCACATGGCGCAGTGGCGACATTGATGGCAGCAGTCAAACCCTGCGAATCTGGCTTGATAGCGGCATTTATCAGATTGAATGGTTTGATGACGCGGCCAGTGTGTGTGGGGTGGACGGCGCGGGCGATCCCATCTATCCAGCGACATTGACCGGAACGGGTAGTGTGCTCGGTACAGGGGGATTGTCATTGAATATCACAGGCGTATGTGACGATGGCGCGGGGACAGTCGTTGGGCCGTTTGTTGTCCCACTCGTCTATGACCCTGCGGCAGACACGCTTGACGATGGCACGCTGATATGGACTCGCGTCAGCCCATAAATCGACAACATCTAACACACCATTAATGCAAATTCCGGTACAATGTGAAAAGTTGCACAAAATCATTGTGCCGGAATTTTTGATTTAGCCCCACTTTGAGACGCTTATGCCCACACCTGTGATTTTCCGCCTTGCCCGCCGCTATATCGCCCGCCGCTTTTTCCAGAGCGTGTTATTCGTGTTGGGCGTGGCGCTTGGGGTGGCGGTGGTTATCGCCATTGACCTCGCCAATACGTCGTCGAGCCGTGCCTTCGACCTGAGTACCGAAAGTGTGACCGGGCGCGCGACTCATCAAATCGTCGGTGGGCCGTCCGGCGTGCCGACAGCGCTCTATCACACCATCCGGCTTGACCTCGGCCTCCGAACCAGCGCGCCTGTGATTACAGAATATGTCCGCAGTCCAGAATTGGGCGACCAACCGCTGCGATTATTGGGCGTTGACCCCTTTGCCGAACCGCCATTCCGCGCTTATCTGTCGGCAGTGCAGGTACAGGGTGAAAATCAAGATGCGTTTGGGGCGGTCAATCGCTTCATCGCCCAACCGGGCAGCATCCTTATTAGTTCGACACTGGCAAACCGCTTCGGCATCCAACCCGGCGACACGATTACGCTGCTTCCCGGCGGACAGACCATCGACGTGCAGGTCGTGGGCCTATTACAGCCCGATGACCGGGTGAGTGAACAGGCGCTCGACGACCTGATTCTGACCGACATCGCTACCGCGCAGGAAATTACAAATTCGCCCGGCGCAATCACGCGCATCGACCTGATATTGCCCGAAGACTACGACACAACCCAACTCGACGCGATTCTGCCCGATGGAGTCGGGCTGATTAATCTGAACGAAAACGGTAGTACATTGGGACAGATGACTGCCGCGTTTGAATTGAATTTGCAGGCCTTAAGTTTGCTGGCGCTGGTTGTGGGCGTATTTCTCATCTATAACACCGTGACATTCAGCGTTGTCCAACGTCGTCCGGTGATTGGCATTTTGCGCTCACTCGGCGCAACACGACGCCAAATCTTCGCGTTGATATTGTCCGAAGCAGTGATTCTAGGGCTGATTGGCACGATTGTCGGGCTTGGATTGGGCATGATATTTGGGCGTGCAGCGGTGTCGATTGTCTCACAGACGATCAGCGACCTGTATTTCACAGTGAATGTGCAGAACGTCAGTGTTGATTCATTTACACTGGTCAAAGGGGCGGGCATTGGCCTGTTCGCCAGTATCATCGCCGCGATTATCCCCTCACTGGATGCCACACGCACCCCACCCGCCGGGACGATGCAGCGATCACAATATGAACAACAGACTCGTCGTTTGCTGCCCATCATCACAGTGTTGGCGATTGTGATGAACGGTATCGGACTGCTGCTGCTGCAAATCCCGACACAGAGTTTGTTTATGAGTTTTTCGGCGCTGTTTTTCATCATCGTCGGCAGCGCCTTTTTCACACCGCTGGCCCTGTTGGGCGGGATGGGTATCGCCACGCCTTTGACCGGACGCATCTTCGGTGTATTGGGACGGATGGCCCCGCGTGCTGTGACACGTTCCCTCAGCCGGACAGCCGTCGCCGTCGCCGCGTTGACGGTTGCTGTCAGTGTGATTGTCGGCGTGAGTGTGATGATTGGCAGTTTTCGTACCACGGTTGCCGATTGGCTGGATGTGACACTCGGCGCGGACATCTATATCTCGCCGCCGCTGCTGACTGCCAATCGTTCGACAGTCGATGTTGCCCCCTCCCTACGCGAGACGATAGGGGCAGTTGACGGTGTGGTACAGGTCGCCGCCGCGCGGTCTGTTGCTGTGCGTGCGCCGGACTATCCCGACTTGCCAGATGTGAATCTCGTTGCCGCCGATTTCGACATCGCCGCCGAAGAACGCCAGTTTGTGTGGAATGTCATGCCCGAAGGCGATTATGTCGCCGGGCTGGAAGCGGGTTACGTCATGGTCAGCGAGCCATTTGCCTTCCGGCGCGGCATCACCCCCGACAATAATTCGCTCACGCTGCTGACCGATTCCGGCGCAGTCGATTTTACTGTCGGCGCGGTCTATTACGATTATTCGACGGATCAGGGCGTGGTCTTCATGCACCGGACGACCTACGACCGTTATTGGGATGACCCCTTTATTTCGTCACTCGGCGCATATGTCGCACCGGATGCTGATATTGACGCCGTAATCGACACCCTGCGAACGGAAACGCTGGTCGGCACAGATTTACAAGTACAGAGCAATCGTGACCTGCGCGCGGGCGTGTTTGAGATATTCGAGCAGGCATTCAGCATCACAGTCGCGCTGCGGTTGTTGGCGACACTGGTGGCGTTCATTGGCATTCTGTCGGCGCTGCTGGCGCTGCAACTCGAACACACTCGTGAATACGGAGTCATGCGGGCGACGGGCATGACTCCGCGCCAATTGGGTGTATTCACCATGTTGCAAACCGGGTTGATGGGCACTGTCGCGGGCGCGCTGGCGCTGCCGATTGGCTTTGTGCTGGCGCTGGTGCTGATTTATGTGATTAACGTCCGTTCCTTTGGCTGGACGATGCAGCTTGCGGTTGCGCCCGATGAATTTATCCTCGCCTTTGCCGTCGCCGTTATCGCCGCGCTGGTCGCAGGCATCTATCCCGCATGGCGTCTGACGCAGCTCGTCACCGCACGGGCATTACGGAGTGAGTGAAAACCCGTTTTGAACCGGGGGTCGTATAAATCGTCACTTCGTCTTTTCGCGTTCACGTCCCAGCATCACCAGCGCCACGCCCGACAGGATTACCAGCATTGCTACAATTGTTGACCCCGTGATGATTTCGGCGGCGAAGATTGTGCCCAGCATGACCGCGATGACCGGATTTACGTAGGCATAACTGGTCGCCAGAATGGGGCGAACCCGATGCAGCAAATAGCTGTAGGCGCTGAAGCCCACCAATGCGCCAAAAATCGCCAGATACAATGCACCCAATAACGGTTGGATAGACGGCAGCGTCGTCATACGTTCGCCCAGAATCAGACCAATGAGGATAGTCACCAATCCGCCAGCCAGCATCTGGGCTGCGATTGACATCATGCCGCCAGGTAGTGCCGCGCCGCGACTCCAGACGGAGCCAAATGCCCAACATGCCGGGCCAAAAATCAAAACCAGTGCGCCCAATGGATTGGACTGCATATTGCTATCGAGATTGAGCAGTACCAATCCGCCCATCCCCAGCGCGAGACCCATCCACTCGATGCGCGAAGGCCAGCGTTCCCAGAATCCAGCGAACAACGCCGCCCACAAGGGCACAGCGCCCACTGCCAGCGCCGCCAATCCCGATGCCACACCGAGCCGCTCTGCCGTCGCAACCGAACCCGCGCCACAGCCCAGCAGCAATGTGCCGACAATCGCGCAGTTGCGCCATTCGAGCCGTGTGGGCAGAGGATAGCCCCGCAGCCACAAAAAGCCAAAAAATATTATGCCTGCAAGACCATAGCGGAAGCCTGTCAACAGCAGCGGTGGGAATTCTTCTACCGCTACCCAGACCGCCAGATAAGTCGAACCCCAGACGAGGTACAATGTGCCCAATGCGAGAACAATAGGCCAGCGACGAAGTTCGCCCGGTACGGGCAGCGTCACTGATGGGGACGATGGGGACATATCGGCTTTTGCGCTCACAGACTGCTCCTTGAGAATAGAGATACTTTGAT
>CAZTLI010000436.1:0-4740 GCA_964614375.1 uncultured Anaerolineaceae bacterium | reverse complement strand
ATCGCCTTTATCTCTGGCCCCAGCATGACGGGCGACATCGAAATGCTGAAGGTGCTCGGTGTGCATGGCCCCGGTGAACTCATCGTCGTCATTAAACGGTAATCAACTCAACGCGAAGCCGCGAAGAGCGCGAAGTCCGCAAAGCGATTCGCGCAATCTACTGCGGCGGATTATGAACTGCAAGAATCTACAATAGATAGGAACTGTCATGTGGATTGCTGTTCTGCCGATTGTGATTATTATTGTCGTTCTACAAATCACTTTACAACATCGCCTATTGGGGGACTGTTATACAGCAGCACCCACGAACACGCGAAACCTGAAATATAGCACGATTCGCAACGGCTGCGGTTCTCACTGGACTTGCTGAGGCTTAATCCCCGGTCAGCGCGCGGGTGCGCCACCAGCGCCGCAGCCGGATAATTGTGCCCCGTATCGCGCGGATGATGAACGCCGCCAAACCGACAATGACTATCACCAGCGAAAACAGCGTAATCATGGGGCCAAGAATCGTGCCGAGATTGGTCACAAAAGGCACGAGCGTATCGCGAATCAGCGAGCCGACGATATGGTCATTGAGTTCTTGGCTGTCTTTCCAGAACGACGGCAGCGAAAACAGGATAATGCTCAAGGACACGGCTGCCAGCACGACCGATAACCACACCGTCCGGCGGTTGCTGCGTTCGGATAGTTCCGCCAGATACAATTCATCAACATGATTGACCAGGCTGGTCAGGCTGGTGACATTGCGTTCGGCGTGTTCCAACAAACGCGCGACCTTGAGTTCTTTCAGCAGATGTTCGGCCTTGTCTGTCGCATATTCCGCCCGACTCCACACATGCGGATTGCTCAAACTCTGGCACAACCCCAGCAGCCGGATCACATTCGCCGACTCTTCGACCAGTCCGGTGAGTTCATACCGATCAATGTCCAGATAGCCGCTGAGCATATCGCCGCGCAGGTCGCGCAGGGTATGCACAAAATGCTGCATGATGCCCGAACTGGAGCGTTCCAATAGCTGCGCCAGCACATGAATCTCGGTGATGAATTCAATCATGCGTTTGAGCGCGTCCCAATAATGAGGATACATGACGCTGGTCGTTTGCGTCGCGGGCAGCGTCGAGATATAGAGCGTGTCGGGACGGGCACGACGCGAGGGGATGATGACGGCGGTGCGCGACGTAAACAGGCAGAGTTCATCTTCCCACGTCGCCAAATCCCGCGCGAAGATGTCGGCAATGACCTTTGGGTTATGCACCGGGAAATAGCGCCGGATTTCACCGGGTTCGGGCGGTTTGTCGCGCCGTCGATAGAGCATCGCCCCTTCCAGTAGATTCACCAACCGCTGCCGGACTTCCGCCATGATGCGCCCTTCGGCTTCCATAGGGGCGATGTCTACGCCTTTAATTTCTCTTGGCGATAGAATGCGTGGATGGTCAACGAGGGCGAGGCGGTCTGGTGCATCACCCGGCACGAATTTGGTCAAGACCTCGTCCAGATGATAGATGACATAGGAATCGTGCAGGCGCTGCGCCGCGCCGTGCCGACTTTGCTGCAATTGAATGCGCCCGTTGCCATGGTCTTTCATGTCGATGCTTGCACCGAAAGCGGCGATGAAACGATGGCAGATTTCCATCGCCAACTGCCATTGTACGGGCACATAACCCAGCCCGGGTGGATTATTGGGGTCGATTCCCAACCACTTCAGCAGCGCATAAACCGATTCGATTTTGGTCTTGTCGCCGCCATAGCGTTCATCGACCTTGCCAAATTGATCGAGCGCGCCCTGAATATCGAACGACGTTTGCAGGTCAATGACCTCGCGCGCCATCTGATGCAGTGTCGCCGTGCGCGGGTAGGCCCGTACCAGCCGAATCACAAACATCCCCGTTACGGTTGGGCGGATGAAGATGTCCCACTGCTTCCAGATGGGGATGAACAGACGCCGGAATTGATAATTGGTCCGCAGCAGGTCATCGCCAAAATCGTCTTCGATGTCTTTGCCCTTCACCAGCATATATTCGGGCGCAGAGTAGTCTTCCAGCATCCCATAACGAAAAATACCCGTGACAAAACCCGTTTCGTCAGCGGGCATGTGCTTGGGGTCGCCCCCAGCCAGCGGCGGGGCGTCTTCGGTACGGATAAATTGGGGGGTGTGTTGGAGTTTTTGCGCCCAATCGTCCTGTAAAACGCGCGCAAAGTCCGACGTACCCCGCACACTTTCAAAGCGGCGAACGTGTGTATGGGCGATAAACTGCTTCATATTGACAACCAGGATAACACTGGTCTGTCCGGTGGCGACGACTTTATCTGGCATAAGTGATAGGACTATTCATAACCGGTTACGTTTCCATTTGCGCCGCACATTATACAGGAAGAACCCAAAATGTCTAAGCCAGAGGCGGTGTGCTTAATATCCATTGTGGCGACTCGCGCAGTGTAGCAGTGACGAATTAGCTTTGATAACGTGCATGAAATTCGCTGGAATTGGAACCACTCGCGCACTTCATCCGGTAACGCTCAAATCCCATGCACACATCCCGGAGATTCGGGTAGTCCGGTATATTTTAAAAATACGCATGAGGCGCCGGGCTTCCATTCTGGCTCTGATGGGGTCAGTTGTAAGCCTGTTCGGTATGCCGAGCTTCAGATTTCTCCTTCGCCAACATCAGTGTGACCCATTGATGTTCAGTGGATTGACCAATTTTAGTCGATCATAAATTTCCATTTCCCACTTACAATCCACACGATAAACATTGCGGCACAGTTGCTACCCCGTCTATAATGGAGGGACGAATTAGAGAACGGAAAGCCACACAGACAGGCTGGTGATTCCAACCATGGCAAGGCAGAGCCGTTACAGTCATCATGCGCGCAGGGCACTCACCCACGCGGAAACCATCGCCATGCGCTATCATCACCATCGTGTTGATACCGGGCATTTATTGGTTGGTGTCATGCTGACCGAAGGCAGTATCGGGTTTCAGGTGCTGGAACTGCTGAATGTCACCGCACTCTATGCCGAGCCGTTCCTGCCGACACTGGCGCCGGCAGAGGCCGATGCGCCAGAGTATCCGATAAATAGTCCATCGCTCGATACGGCATTAGACCTTGCCGAAGATGAGGCCGCGCGGTTGGGCAGTCATTATGTGGGCACGGAGCATTTTTTACTGGGAATCACCCGTACCAACGTGGGCAATGCCACCGATTTACTGCGCGGCATTGGCAGCACGCCTGACCATGTGCGGCGGCGGACGCTGCTTATCATCAAAGAGGGCGCGACTGAATTTAGTCTCGAAGCGGCGCGACGCCATGCCCGTTTGAGTGAGCTATCACGTCGGGTATTGTTTGCAGCCGAGCAAATGGCGGTAGACCTTGACCATCCTGATGTGGGCATCGGGCATCTCTTGATGGTACTGCTGCGGGAACGGCGCAGTTATACATCGAAATTGCTGCATGACAGTGGTTTGAGCGAAAAGCGATTGCACAAAGAGTTAAAAAATCGGGGCGCGGCGCTGCTGGTCAATATTGAGGACGTGCTGGAAAATGCGCTGGCACAGGCCGAACGACTTGGCAGTCACTATACGGGGACAGATCATATGTTGTTGGCATTGTGTGTCCATCCGGCGGGAATCGCCATCCTGACATCGCATAATCTCAAGCCCACAACCATCATCGAAAAGCTCGAAAATCAGATGCGTCCCGGCACCAATAAAGATGTGTAACAATGGGTGTAGGCATCCACACCGATTGCCCTACGCGCGGCCTACCGTCGTCTGTGATAGGCGGGTTGGCGTGGTTGCCAAGTTGACAGTCATCGCCAATGGACTTATACTCGCAACCATTGCGAACACGATAATTTATGCTCTATATCACGCATCCGTTTGAGGAGTAGCGCCATTATGCAAGGCAACGAGAGCTTCCGGTTGGTTGTCCGTCGGGGGCCACAACCCAATCAGGTGTATGAACTCAATAAAGATATTATTACCCTTGGGCGCGACATCACCAACGACATTGTGATTAACGACCCGGAAGCCAGTCGGCATCACCTGCGGCTCACACGCGGCGCAGGCGGCTTTACAGTAGAAGACCTGGGTTCGACCAACGGCACATTCATCAATGGTCGTCGCCTGACAGGGGCACAGCCGTTGAATAATGGCGATATGGTTGGTCTGGGTGAAACGGTCACGCTGGGTTACGAAATTGCCCGCGCGCCGGGTGCGGCACAGGGGTCGCCAATCTCGCCCCCTGCCCAGCAGCCGGTATCCGGTGAACAGGGACAGCCCTATCCACCGCCCGCATCACCACCCGCCTATCAACCGCCGCAGCAGCCCTATAGCCCACCGGCCTATGAAGAGCAGCGTCCGTCGTATGAGCAGCAGTACGATCAGGGACAATCCTATAGTCCGCCAGCGCCAGCCTATGGCGCGCCCGCGCAGCAGCCCGGTTATGACTATTACGACCCCTATGCCGCCCGTGAAGAAGAACCGCGCAGCGCCACCCGCTGGATACTGATCGGGTGTGTGGGGCTGACCTTGTTCTGCTGTTGCAGTATCGTCATCGGTCTGGTGATTATCGACGGCGCGAATCTGTGGTGTCGCATTCCGATTTTCAAAGATACGGTCACCCCGATTCTGTTCAGCATTGGTCAGGCATTGGGCTTCGTCGCCAGTGGTGGCACGGTTTGTCCATAAGACATGATTGACCCCAAACTCAACAACAAAGTCGCGCTGGTGACCG
>CAZTLI010000435.1:0-4742 GCA_964614375.1 uncultured Anaerolineaceae bacterium | reverse complement strand
TGGGGCAAGCGTGCAACAGAAGCCCCCGAATTTATTCGTGGGGAGCGTCACAACGCTATCGTGCCGCCTGGACGTTGTTGCAAGCGGATGGTTAATTACGGCTGTGGCACATCGCCATAGCGCACGCCATGCTCGACATAGAATTTCAGCAGGGTGATGGCCTCGCCCCATCCCGCCGCGCAGTTCAGGCAGGCTTTGATGTCTACGTCGCTCATGCTGTAACCATCTTCAGTCACATGCAGCACCGTGCCCTCGCCGCGCGCTTGTAAGCGGAAGCGCACGGTGGTGATGTCTTCGCCCGACCCCCAGTTGAACGCGAATGTTTTGTTGGGTTCGGCTTCGAGCACAGGGCCAGTCAGCGTGAAGGTTTCCAGCGTCGGGCCGAAGTTCTCCCAGTAGAATTCATAGCTGCCACCGACGCGTGCGTCGATGGTGGCGCGTTTGGTAAACCATTGACTCCATTCATCGCCCTCGGTCAATGCTTTATAAACTCGTTCTGGAGAAGCCTTGATATACGTACTATAGAGTATTGGCGGCATGTGTGCTTGTTCAGTCATGATTGGATTCCCCGTCCATGATACGCCTGAGTATCAGTATAGCGATTCGGGCGTATTGGGCGAATCAGTGGGTTGCCTATCCCCAACAGGCTCAAGTATCATGATTCAGCCAAGCACACAGGAGGCGGGCACAATGACGGATAAATCACTCGGCGAGCAGAATTACGAACAATTCGCCCATCGCTATGCCGAACGCAGCGTGACCAAACCGCACAACGCCTATTACGAACGTCCCGCGACCTTATCGCTGCTGCCGGATGTGAAGGGTAAGCGCGTGTTGGATGCGGGCTGTGGTCCCGGTATCTATGCCGAATGGCTGCTCGATCAGGGCGCGGAAGTCGTCGCGCTGGATGTCACGCCCGATATGGTGGCGATTACACAGGCGCGCGTGGGCGCTAGAGCGACGGTGCTGCGCGCAGACTTACAGCACCCATTGGATTTTGCGGATAGCGAGTCATTTGATGTGGTGCTGTGTCCGCTGGTGATGGATTATCTGGCGGATTGGGGCGCGGTCTTTGCCGAGTTTTATCGGGTGTTGAAGCCGGGCGGCGTTTTTGTGTTTTCCGGCGGGCATCCGCTGGGCGATTATCTGTATACCAACACCGAACGCTACTTTGAACTCGAATTGTTCGAGATGACATGGCGCGGCTTTGGCGAACCCGATCCGGTGGTCAAAGCCTATCGTCGTTCGTTAGCCGATGCCCTTAATCCACTGATTGACGCGGGATTTATTCTTGATCGGCTGCTCGAACCGCGCCCCACTGAGGAATTTCGCGCTGCCGACCCGGAATACTACGCCATTCTCAATCGCCAACCGGGATTTCTGTGCATCCGCGCGCGGAAATAGATACTGGAGCCTGTATGACCCCACGCTTTGAAAATGAAGGCGATGCCATTACCTATATTTTCCGGTCACTGCGAAAGCTGCGCGGGATTGATCGCGGATTGGATGAACATAGTCGCGATGTGTCGCATACGACTCGTTTATTGGCGGCGGCAGGACTGCCTGCTGGCAAACGTGAATATGCGGTAGTGACCGGCAGTAAAGGCAAAGGCTCAACGACGGTCATCACTGCCAAATTGTTGCAGCATCTGGGGCATCGCGTCGGATTGATGACCAGCCCGCATCTGGTGACATTTCGTGAACGCATCCGGGTGAATGGGCAGGTTATTCCCGAAGCCGACTTTTTGCGAATCCTATCCGACCTCGCGCCTGCTATCGACGCGATTGAAGACACGCTCACCGACCAGCATTATTTCAGCCCGCAGGGGATATTTCTGGCGATTGCCTTGCAGTGGTTCGATGAACAGGGCGTCAAGGCCGCCGTGCTCGAAGTCGGGCGCGGGGGACGCTTTGACGACATCGCCGTCGTGCCCAATAAATTGTCGCTGTTCACACCCATCATGCGCGAACACACACAGTATCTGGGTGATTCGGTGGAACGGATTGCATGGCATAAAGCGGGCATCATCAAACCCTACAGCACGGCCTACAGCGTCCCGCAATCGCCGGCGGCGCTGCAAGTGCTGCTGACAGAGGCCGACACCAAAAAGGCCGATTTTACGTGGCTGGCACAGCGGGATATGGGCGAATACGCTGCTGATACATCAGATGGCATCCTCATGAATCTGCATCGTTATGGTCATGTCGAAGTGTCGTTGCTGGGGCGTTATCAGGTGATGAATGCGACGCTGGCCGTACAGGGTGCAGGCAACGTACACGGACGATTGGATGGTGTGCCTCATGCGTCGCCAGAATATGTCGAACGGATTCGGGCGGGTCTGCGAGATGTAAAATGGCCCGGACGCTGCCAGAAATTACAGGACAAACCACAGGTCTATCTCGATGGCGCGATTAATGGCGAGTCGGCGGCATCACTGGTCGAAAGTTTGCGCGGACGCCTGACTGAACCGGTTGTCAGTATCGTCTGTGTGCCCGATGACAAAGATTATGAAGGCGTCTATCGTGAATTGGGTGGGGTGAGTCAATCGCTCATTTTGTACGACACGGCGCGCAATCCCACGCTGCACTTTTTGCCCGCAGATGAGGCACAGGCGATAGCCAGTCGTTATAACGATTCGGTATCCCATTTCACCGACCTGCGCGCGGCAGTGGATAGTGCATTGGCGCAAGTCGGGCAGGATGGCACCCTGCTGATTGTGGGCACACAATCACTGCTGGCGGATACGACGCTGTTGTGGGGCTACAGCTACGAGACAATTTAGATCAGAAGTACCAACCACTTGACCTTGCAGCGGCTATAAGGTTTACACTATAGGTCGAGCAAAAAGGCACAAAGATCGTGTATTACATTCGCACCCTCAGCCAAAAAACGGGCATTGCCCCCGAAACCATTCGCTACTACGAACGCATCGGTATTCTGCCACCAGCCCAACGCGCACCAAATGGCTACCGCATCTATCGTGAGACAGACGTGGAACGGCTGTATTTTATTAGTGGCGCGCGGCGTCTGGGGTTATCGCTGGATGCCATTGGGCGAATTCTGACTCATAAGGACAACGGACAGCCGCCCTGTACACAAGTGCAAATTTTGCTTGACCAACAAATCGACGCCATTGAACGTCAAATCCGACAGTTGGTCAATCTGCGTGATGATTTACACCAGCTTCGGGCAATGGGTGCAACGCTGCCAGATGATGTGGTGATTCTTTCCGCCGCCGATGCTTATCGTGTGGCACATGGTGTCTATATTGAACCCAAGCTCAAATACGGCTGACGCATATTATGGAATGTGATAGACTGGCGCGGATAACCGTTCTGCTGGATAGGGTAAGTCTGTGACGGGCGATTCTGGACTGCGGCTGCTGCTGTTCAATCTCAAAACAGATGCGGATGCGCCGCTGCTGGGTTTCACGACGACGTGGATTAATGAGCTGGCGCGGCACTGTGAGTCGATTGATGTGCTGACGATGTATGCTGGACGATTGGCGGTGGCGGATAATGTTCGGGTCTATTCGGCTGGACGCGAAAAAGGCTACAGCAAGCCGCGCCGTGTGCTGAATTTTTATGCCATCCTCACCCGTTTGTTGTTGTCACGGCGTTATGATGCCTGTTTCGCCCACATGATGCCGTTGTTCGCGGGATTGGGTGGGCCATTGTTGACAGTGCGCGGTGTGCCAACGACGTTGTGGTATACCCATCGCCAGCGGACGCGCCAGCTTGAACTTGGCCTGTGGATGAGCCGGCGGGCGGTGACGGCGGTTGAGACCAGTTTTCCGATACAATCGCCCAAAGTCATCCCGATTGGACACGGCATTGATACCGATTACTATACGCCCGATTCACATTTGTCCAATTCCGAGCGACCTATCATTGTGCAGGTGGCGCGGCTGATGCCCATCAAACATCAAGCGACACTGCTGCGGGCAGCGGCTGAATTGGATTGTGAGGTCGTGCTGGTGGGGGATGTGCCAGAAGCTAAATCGCAGGCTTATAAACAGCAGTTGATGACCCTGGCTGCGGAACGCCGCATGACCCACCGCGTGACCTTCACCGGTGATTTGCCGCGTGAGGCAGTGCGTGACTGGTATCAACGGGCGACAGTGGCGGTGAATCTGAGTCCGGTGGGTTTGTTCGATAAAGCGCCGCTGGAAAGTATGGCCTGTGGCGTGCCGACGATTGTCACTAACCCCGCCTTTGATGATCTGTTTGGCGATGCGGTTGCGCTGCTGCGGATTGAATCGCCCGATGATGTAAATGGATTGACTCGGCGGTTACACGCTATCCTGATGATGCCCTCGGACGAACGCCACCCGTTGGGAGACCGGTTGCGCGCGGCAGTAATCGCCCGGCACAGCCTGCGTCAACTGGTGCAGCGCCTCCTGCCCATCCTCAAAACGGGTCAATTAGGTGTTTGGTAGGACGAAATACCTAACCCTTAATAGAAATTTCATAAATTCTTTGGTTCGGTTCCACACATTTTTCATTAGAATAGTAATAAGTCGTAATTCACTTAGCGTATAGGGAATTGCTTTGATGGCACAATGTAATGAATGCGGATTTGAGAATCGCGCTGGTGTGCTGTTCTGTGAAGAATGTGGAATGGATGTTTTCAGCGACGATTTCGCAAATCTACCCACCAAGAAACTGCCGACCAATCGTCTACGCCCTTCGCCGTATGGCAGCACGGTGACGCTGCAACCGATTATCCTGACCATTCGCGG
>CAZTLI010000434.1:0-4748 GCA_964614375.1 uncultured Anaerolineaceae bacterium | reverse complement strand
GTCATGCGTGGAGTCCGTTTTTTGTTGCGGGGCAAATGACCGCCGCGTGGGAAGTCTGGGAACAGTTGGGGCGTCGCGCGCCGGTTGCGATTGCAACGCCTGTGGGACATGGCGGATTATTCTTAGGTTTGGCGCGAGGATTTGAGGTGCTGTATGACGTGGGTCTGGTGACGCATGTGCCAAAGATGATTGCCGTGCAGTCCGCAGGCTGTGACCCTATCGTGCAGGCATGGGAAAAGGGCGATAAACAGCCCGTTGTCGTCTCACCTACCCACACTGTCGCTGATGGCATTATTGTTGAGCATCCTGTGCGCGGTGTTGAAGTCCTGCGAAGGATTCGAGAGACAGGTGGTGCTGCCCTGCGCGTCGAAAATGAGGCCATCGCAGCCGCACGCGCCAAACTCGCAGAACATGGATTCGTCGCTGAACCGACCAGCGCCACGCCCGTCGCGGCCTTGAGCGCGATTCGTGAGCATGTGGGTGATGGTGACATCGTGGTTGCGCTGACTGGCAGCGGTTTGAAGATGCTGGCTGGATAAGCACCGGGCCGGAACAAGTGTCCCGGCTCGGCAGGCATGGATTGAATAAGTAGACTATGGACAATCGCTGCTCATCAGCAGACGCGCCATGACGCCGTTGTGTGGTTGTCCGGTGGCTTCTGTCCATGCGACTAGAATATTGTGTTCATGTGCCTTTTGCCACTCATCACATGACAAATCGACACAACTTTGAATCACGGTCTCAAGCGATTGTCCGGCTTCGGCGGCGGACTGTACACGGTGACGTAATTCAGCCAGATAGGTACGATTGGCGTTGATATAAGCGCGTGCTTCTTCGACCGTATGTGCGGGTTCGCCCCGTCCCGGTATGAGGCGCTCAATGTTCAACAGCTTCAACATATCCAGCGTTTGAATGGCCTGCGCCAGTGTACACTGGTCTATCGTCGGCACATCACGCGCATCGGTGACCGCATCGCCTGCCCATAGCGTACCGGATGGTTCGTGAAACAGCATCAGGCTGTCTGGTGTGTGACCCGGCGCGGGAATCACCTGCCATCCCGGTAACAATTCGTCGTCCAGGGGTTCGGGGCATTCCACCGCGCGTACTGGCGACAAATAAGCAACCGATGGACGCCAGACCATATCATATTTACGTTGGGCTTCGGCGGCTAGTTCCACGACACGCTGACCCGCTTCGGCAAAGTGGGTATGATGGATGCTGCCGACGCGCACAGCATCAGGCCATGCGGATAGTCCAAATGAGTGTTCGGCGTGGTGGTGGGTGTGGATGAGATAATGCACCGGGCGCGACCCAATCGCGGCTTTGAGTTCGGCAATTTCACCCGGCAGCACACCCGGATCAATCAATATGACGCCACCATCGGCAGCGGCAATAATTCCACTATTCACACGCCAGTTGGCGGCGCGGCTCTGAAAAACAGTTAATCGGGGTTGTAACTCAAATCGTTGCATTTTCTATATCCTGACTCGCAATCTACTCCAACAGGTTGGGCATGGAAGGAATTGCGCGTAATGACTTCACGGTTAAACAAATGACCTTCTGAACATGGCATACCTCTATCCTCCCTTCTGGATTCGCAACTGTCTGGATAGTCTGTTGGTGGTGAGACGACAATGATTAGTGGTTCAAACAGAAGTCTATTTATATCAAAGTGGCGTGTATGAGGTTGTGCATTTTATGGGGAGGTCGCGGTTCAACGTGCTGAACCACACCGAAAACAACAACCCCCAGAACAGGAGCCGTTTGCAGATTACCCATTTATGCGGGTATGTGACTAATATACGAAATTTGCGAACAAATGTCAAGTTCTATAGCAATAGCTAAAAAGCGCGAATAACAGAAGAGAGGCAGCCGTCATTGCTTCGGAAATGTGATACTGTACAGATAAAACACCTAACGACGCTACCAGGAGACGTGTATGTATATGGAACGCGCGCGCTTATTACTGCTTATTCCCGCGATTGCGGCGCTGCTGCTGGCAATTTGGGCGGGGTTGGTGCGGATGGGCTGGCAAATACGCCCCATTCAGCCCGCCGCGCATGGCCCATTGATGGTGTGTGGATTTCTGGGGACAGTTATTTGTCTGGAACGTGCTGTGGCGCTGGCGGCCCTCCTCAAAGGCGCTCGCTGGTTGTATAGCGTGCCCCTGCTGTGTGCTGTGGGGGCAATCGTGTTGATGATCAGTGCGACGGGCACGCGCATCGGGCCGCTGCTGCTCACATTGAGCGGCGTGGGACTGGTCATGATGTCGCTCTATATCATCTGGCAGCAGACTGCCCTGTACACGATCACAATGGGTTTAGGCGCATTGGCATGGTTAGTCGGTAATGGGTTATGGCTGACCGGGAGTCCGGTATATCTGGTCACGTCATGGTGGGTCGGCTTTCTGGTGTTGACGATTGCGGGCGAACGATTGGAACTCTCGCGCATTTTGCGCCATCCCACCTACAGTCTGCGGCTGTTTTCAGGCAGTGTCGTCATGATGCTGGTGGGTATCAGTCTGACGATATTCAATCTGGATTGGGGTGTGCGCCTCGCCGGGTTGAGCCAGATTGCGCTGGCGCTATGGCTGCTGCGATATGACATCGCGCGGCGTACCATACGTCAAACAGGGTTGACGCGCTTTATCGCGGCCTGTTTGCTGCCGGGTTATGTGTGGCTGGGGATTGGCGGCGGATTAGCCATTATCACTGGTGGGGTTTTGGCGGGGATTTACTATGACGCGATGCTGCACGCTGTCCTGCTGGGTTTCGTCTTTTCAATGATATTCGCGCACATGCCCATCATTCTGCCCGCAGTCACCGGATTACAAGTACGGTATAGCAAACAGTTTTATGCACATTTGCTGCTGCTGCACGTTTCCCTGCTCATCCGGTTGAGTGGTGATTTGACTGCGAATATCAGCGTGCGGCAGTGGGGCGGCCTATTGAATGCGTTTGCGCTGCTGCTGTTCATTGCCAATACGATATACAGCGTCTGGCGGGGCATAAAACAGTCTACAGCCCAGCCTACCCCAGCACCGGACACGTCAGTAGAATAAGCGCCACTTTAAGACCATGGATGGGATTCTGCCTGTGCGCCTATTGAATCGACTTCCGCGCCGACACATCGCAGTATTTGGCTTTTATCTGGTCGTCACGCTGATCGTGACCTTTCCCGGTATCACATCGCTCTCTACCCGCTTTCTGGGGCATGAAACGGGCGATTCAATCGAAATGGCGCGGCATATCTGGTGGTTTGGTCAGGCGCTGCGGACGGGTCAAGACCTGTTTTATCAACCGCTGATGGCTTATCCCGATGGCTTATCCGGCATCCTGTTGTGGGCACATCCGCTGCAATTCTTCCCGGCGTGGCTGTTTGGCCTATTACTGCCGCTGGCACTGGCGTTCAACCTGACGATGCTGCTGTCGCTGGCGCTCAATGGTTGGGCGATGTACTGGCTGATGGGCCATCTACTGAAACGTGATGATACGCCACCCCTCGTCGCCGGATTGATTTTCATGATATTCCCAACCGTGCAGGGGCATCTCTTTGCCGGGCACACATCGTTGATGGTGCAGTGGCCCGTACCGTTGTACATCTATGCCCTGCTGCGATTGATTGAACGTCCCGCGCGGCGCTATTTTGGTCTCGCGGTGCTGTTTTTTGTCGCCAGTGTCGCCGGACACGGAATCCAGTTCATTCACATGCAAATCCCGCTGACAGGGGTGTTTGTCCTCGTGCTGTTGTGGCGGCGTGAGTGGCACAATGCCGGTCGTGTCTTGCGTGTGGCGGTTGTTGGCAGCCTCATCATGCTGATATTTCTTGTCCCGCTGGCGATTGAAGCCGTCAATACGCCCGCGTTGTCTGATGACAGTGGCAGTGTGACTTACAGCCTCGATTTGCTAGCGATTGTGACACCTTCGTTTGGCAATCCTGTGTTTGACCGCATGTTGAATTATCCTCGACAGGTACTGGGCACAAATCTGGTCGAAGGCAGCGCCTATCTCGGCATTATCAGCACTAGTCTTGCAGGCATTGGCCTATGGAAATGGCGCGAATCGCGCTGGTGGTTATTATTGGCAGTCGTCGCATGGATACTGGCGTTAGGTTCGCTGCTGAAGGTGTTCAATTCACCTGTGCTGCTCGAACGGGGCACATATCAAACTTACGTCACGCTGCCATGGTCGGCATTCTCGGACTTGCCCTTATTCAGTCTGGCGCGTTCTCCGGGACGTTTTGCTTTTGCGCTGGGACTGGCCCTCGCGGTCATGGCGGGTTATGGTATGGCAGCGGTGACTGCAAATCGGCAAAGAAATCGTCAGTGGCTCATGGCTGGCGTGTTGATGGCAGGCATCATTTTTGAATACCAGATTTACTGGCCTTTCCCGACTGTTCCTGCCGAAGTTCCAACGCCAATCGCTGACATTGCCAATCGTGATGATGTTCGCGCCGTGTTTAATGTGCCGACGGGTAATCCGCTGGCGACGAAACAGGCCATGTATCTCCAGACGGCGCACGAACGCCCTATCATCGGCGGGCAGATGACACGCCAGACGCCTGTCAATCCGGCGGTGTTGAATCTATTGGAGGGGACACTCAATCCCGGCTTGCTCGATGCAGCAGGAGTCGATTTCGTGATTGTTCATCGCCAGTATGCGGATGAGGCGCTAATCAACCCCGCACACGAACAAATATGAGAACCTTTATAACAAGATGATCGATTTAGTGTCTTAAATGTGACCGAT
>CAZTLI010000433.1:0-4752 GCA_964614375.1 uncultured Anaerolineaceae bacterium | reverse complement strand
GTTGGTTTGGTAACACAATTTCGAGTTGACCATCGCCATTGAAATCACCCGCAACTGCCATATCGAGATTGCGCGACCCAATGACGTGTGATGTATAACCGGATAACGATTCGACGGTGATTAGTCGTTCACCATCAAAACGCATGAACTCGACCACACCGCCAATGTGCGGCGTCCGTACATCAACCAATTCCATTTCACCATTGGGGCCAAATGTACCCCATGCCAATTGATGCCGCCAGCGAAAACCTTGCCCAATCGCGGGGCCGGGAATGAGCGTTACCTGCCCATCATGATTCACTGTATAAACACGGATTTGCGCGCCTAGACTGCCGTTACTGACTGTCGTAATCAGGTCATCAATGCCATTTTCATCAACATCTGCCCACATGGGTGATAAACCTTCAAACACAGCGTCATCAAGCAAGTCAATGCGTGTGCTGACCTGCAAACTGGAATCGACAATTTCGACAATAACCAGCGCCGACCCTTCTAATTCGTCGCCCATGATCCCGTGTACATAGCGTCCATCTGTCGCTTCAGCATAAACTGCGATTTGACCAGAGCTATTCACCACCAGTCGCGCATCGGGCTGAATATTCAGTTCCAGTCGAAACACAACCCTGCTATCTTGCCACAGCACCAGATCGCCATTACCAGCGACATAGACAAATGAACTGCCGATGGCGATTGGATGTGACAGCGGGGATGAATCCGCAATCCCTTGATCGAGTGACCATGTAGCATCGCTGCGCTGACTGTAAACGGGTGGCGCTGCTGGTGGAAATGTGCGACTGAGCGATGTCACATCATCAACAGCGACATCAACCACATCTATACGCCCGGTGTCATGGACGATGACGAATTGTGGCGCATTATCGACCACACCATCGACAATCGTGCCAATCACCCACACAGGCAGACCATACAGCGGAAATACGACACGATTAACATCCGGGAATGTGCCTGTACCTTCGATGCTGCGATTACCCGATGCGTGATGGTGGGTATAGACCTGTGTAATGATAGTTTCCCTATCCTGTGCATGGGTGGGGATGACGAACAAAAGGCAAAGCATGATTGGCAGGAGTCGATTTTTCATGGGTCATTGTCTACGTAACCGGACAAAAAACGGGGACGCCCGTATGAACGCCCCCGATGTGAAGTTTTTTGATGCGACTGTTGGCGCTAGTTGCCACCTTCAGCTTCATCACCCGTTGCATCACCCAATGGGTCGGCTATGTCGCCAAGGTCAGGGAAGTTGGCGGGCGGGACTTCCGGCGCGGTGAAGTCGGGATTGGGTTGGAAGCTGCTGAAGTCAAACAGGAACGGCGTGCCTGTTGGGACAAGGGCAATTGATACATTGTCCGACAGGTTTTGCACGTACAGATATTGGATGAGCAGCGGATTCGCCGCGATCTGTTCGCTGACAATCCGTAATGCTTCGGCATTCGCCTCTGCAACCAGAATGATGGATCGTGCGCGACCTTCTGCCGCAGCAATCGTTGCGTCACGCGCACCCTGTGCCGTGACACGTACCTGCTGGGCACGTTGTTCTTCTTCACGGACGCGGATTTCGGCTTGTTGGGCGCGCTGGTCGGCGATGACCTTATCTTCGATGGCGGCGGCGAATTCATCTGTAAACCGTACTTCGCGCACGAGCAAGCTGGTCAATGTCAGCCCCTGTGATTCCATGCGCGTTCGCATCCGTTCTTCGATTTGCCCCCCCATTTCTTCGCGCGAGATGCCGTAAATATCTTCGGCCTCGAAGCCGGATACCACATCGCGGGTGATCGAACGCACAGTAGGCCGGATAAAATCATTCTCATAGCGGTCTTGCCAGTTGAGGTGAACAAAATTGGCGTTTGAGCGATCAATGCGATAAATGACGGTAATATCCAACCATACCCGTTGACCGTCCTGGGTTAAAGCGACTACGGCATCATCGCCGGAAACAACGCCCTCTGCGGCAATACTCGACATGGTGTATTCTTGTTGCGCCGTGGGGTAAATGAATACCTGTTGAATGCCGGGTATGATGATCGACGTGCCAGGGCCGCGAGCGGGTTCTTCTAAATCGCCGGATAGCGCGTTGAAGATCACGCCGACCTGCGTCGGTTCGACCACCAGAATACCCTGCCCGACAATGGTGAACACGAGGCCAAATATCAAGCCAAACACCGCCAGCATGACCCCGCCGCGCGCCGGACGCTGTTGGGAGACGGACATCACCACCAGACCAATTCCGGCGAGGAACAGTAAAAATCCTAATAGACCAACGGCACTCACAATTGCACTAATACTTCCCATATTAAACGCTCCTTCGCGTACCATTTCGATAGTGTTTGTGTCGTAATGGGGGGATTATAACACGGTTTGTATCGGTTTCCTGATAGAAACCCCCCTCTTATGGCGATTTAACACAAACCTCTCATATCCTTATACGTGCCCTAAATCTAGCATGTTGCAGCCCGCGCCACTCCCCTAATGTTTGGGGGGTGACGCTTGCGATACGGTTGCCCTGCGCTGCTAGAAGTTTAAGGTCACCTCTACTACAATGTGAGGGCGCGGTTTCAATCGGGAATTACGCTATGCTCGAACCCACACTCTATATTGCTGGCTATACGATCAACACCTTCGCCTTTTTCCTGTGGATAACGATTGCTGCCGGTGCGGGGATTGTCCTGCTGCGTGCGCCGGATAGGAAACGTGGCTACCATGTCGATGCCCTGTTGGTCGCTTTCTTTGGCGCGCTGGTGCTGGGGCGTGTGGGGCATGTGCTGCTGAATTGGGCACATTTTCAATTCAATATCGGCGAAATCACACAAATCGAGCGCGGTGGTCTCGACTGGCATGGGGCAGTGGTCGGCGCGTTTATGGGTCTGTGGTTGATGAGTCGCTGGCGCGGTATAGAGCTATCTCTTGTTCTCGATCGGCTAGCCTTGATTGTGCCCCTGATGGCGATGGCGGCATGGGCAGGGTGCATTGCTGCCGATTGTGCCTATGGCGCGGAAGTCGATACACTGGCGCATTATCCACCGATCACGGTCTGGGAAGCCGAAGACCTCTATGGTATTTATCTGCCGCGTTTCAATCCACAGCTATTGGGAATTATCTCCGGTGGGGTACTGTTCATCGCTGCATTAGGGATTGCGTGGTTAGGCTGGTTCACTGGAAAACGTATCTGGCTGATTTTGCTGCTGCTGAGCATCGTCATGTTTGTGCTCGGCTTCCTACGGGGTGATTATGCCGTCATCATCGCCGGACTGCGCCTCGACCAGTGGTTTGATAGTGCCGTCGCGCTATGGTCGATAACGATGCTGTTGCGTAGTCACGCGATGGTAGGGCAATCTCGGCATATGTGAAGCCTTATCGAATCACTATCCCCGTCATGGTGTACAATGACGATATAACACCTTTCAAATAATTCTCCACCTATCGAGAGGGGCTTGTGACCATGACCAATATTCTGAAAAATCCGACTCTATCTGGCTTCACCCTCCGCACCTATTTCACCGACAGCACAGGCAATACCGGCGCAATCGAAGACCCCAACGACTGGGAATTTGTCTATGATTCGCTGGAAGACGACCCGCAGCGTATCGCCCAGAGTTTGCATCACCCCAGCGGCGGTTTTCGCATCGCGGCGGGCTATCGTAAGTGGGAAGCGGGCTACGTCCAGCGCGGCGTGCGACTATCAGGTGGTCAACGTTATCTGGCGAAGGCCAATTTCTTCCCCGATGTCAATTTCAATCCCGGTACAGCGCCCGATACGAGTACGGTGCAGTGGCGTTTCTGGATAGAAGGTGGCGGCGAACACGTCGAACGCCCGTGGCAGGGCACGAATAAAGGCTCGTATAAAAACGATGAAGAAGTGCTGTTTGTATTTGACGCGAAAGGCGATGTTACTGTCGATTTCTTCTTCAAGTGTCGTTCCATCTGGGCGAGTAACACCGCCGAAATATGGATTAAGAATTTATCGCTTGAAGCTGTTGCGGCTGATTACGGCGGTGCAGATGTACCCTCAATCGGGTCGGCAGCCAGTTCGCCACCTGCGTCTTCACCACCCGCAGCATCAAGTTCTCCCGTCGCAGCGGGTAAAGGGTTGGGCGATGTCTTGAGTGCGGACGAAATCGCGACTGTCGTCAAAGGCTTACGGTCTATGTCGCAGGTAACACCGAATGCCGATGTCGTCACCGCCTTCAACAAACTGGCTGAAGCCCTCGAACGCTTGAAGTAGTCGAATTCCAAATTCTAATTCCCCGTCAGTGTTAGGCATTGACGGGGTTTTTGTTACCGTTTCTAGTATAATGTATCTACATTGTATATATGAGATTGGTGTGAATAATGCAAACACGAATCCAGCGGTGGGGTAATAGTTTGGCACTCCGAATACCCAAAGCCTTTGCCGACGAAATAGGTTTAACGGCTGAGAGTGCTGTAGAAATGACTATAACGAATGGGCAGATTCTGCTAAAACCAGTTACCAGACCGATGTATGATCTTGACGAACTATTGGCGCAGATTACTGAAGACAATCTCCATAGCGAAATTGACACTGGTGAATCTACTGGAAATGAGACGTGGTAATGTCGTATGTTCCAGAACGTGGAGACATTATCTGGTTGACATTCAATCCGCAAGCTGGTCATGAACAAGCCGGACGACGGCCTGCTGTTGTCTTATCGCCGCGCAGCTATAATGAAAGAGTCGGATTGATGATTTGTTGTCCTGTTACCAACAAAGAAAAAG
>CAZTLI010000432.1:0-4758 GCA_964614375.1 uncultured Anaerolineaceae bacterium | reverse complement strand
CAGGGTTTTGTCGATGGCACAGTCTATGATTTTGTCAATGTTCGCGAGTATATCAACGCCATTTACCTGCGCGGTGTGTTGATGCTGCACGAAATCCGCGAGGAAATCGGCACTGAAGCCTTTTTCGCACTGCTGCGCCGTTATGTGGAGACGGGTGACGGTCAACTGGCGACTCCGGGGTTGTTCTGGTCGGTGATGACACAGGAAGAATTCGACGCGACGGCGGAAATTCGTTCGCGCTATTTGCGGCAGGTCGTGACTCGCGCTGGCGGCGCGTCGTCGGGTGGGTAAGGTTAAAGGTGTAATGAAGCGTAAACGAGGAAAATGAGTCAAAGAGGAATGACCAACAACACTAACTCCAGGTATGCCAATACTTCACTATCACGCCCGGTGGATTTTGCATATCCCTCTAATCGCTATGCCATTGGGATGAGTGTGCTCGCGTTTGTGGGTGTGGCAATTTACTATCTCATAGGTCAGCAGGCAGCAATTGTCGATAGCTTGTTTCTTGGTTTAGGCGCTGCGGGCGCGGCATTTTTGGCGTGGGCCATCGGGCGCGAACTTGACCCTGACTATAACCTGTCGGCGGGGTTAGCCGCGCCGCTGGCAGTGGTGGGTTTTGTCGGGCTGGGATTGCCCAACTTTTTCGGGCTTGTGCTGCTGATGTGGTCATCGCGGATGGTGGCGCGCACGGTTGGCCTGCCGATGAAAACGTTCGATTCGACGTTAATACTCATGTTGACCGGATTAGCCATCTGGCAGGGTAGCTGGATATTCGGCTTGACGGGGGCGCTGGTTTTTTTCCTCGACAGCCGTTTACACAACCCGGATACAGGACAGGCTATCTATGCCATATTCGCGCTGATTCTGACATTTGCTATCCCATTTATTGATGATGGGTTCGCTGGTGCGGCTGAATTGACGATGCCCTACGTAATCGGTGTGGGATTGGTGGCCGTCTTGTACGCCAGTCTGATTGTTCGGCGTCCGCTGCCTGTGGTGTCGGTGGGCGATGCGACAGGTGAAAAACTCAATTTGGGGCGCGTACAGGCTGCACAGGCGTATATACTCGTGGTGCTGATTGGTATCGCATTCTGGCATGGCGACGCGGGCGTGGTGCTGCTGCTGCCCGTGTGGGCGGTGATATTGAGTATGGTCATCAATCGCCTGCTGTTGATTTTCAAAATTTTCCCGGTTAAACCCGAGAGTACCCCATGAACGTACCCGTTGACGCACAAATTACATTCCTCTACACACGCAGTCTGGCGAAAACCGCGCCGTTTTACGAAGATGTGCTTGGATTGCCTCTCGCTGTCGATCAGGGGAGCTGCCGGATTTATCACGTCACGGGTCGCAGCGCCTATATCGGCATTTGTGAACGCGACACCGCGCCAGAAAAGCCAGAAGGCGTGATCTTCACGTTTGTGACTGATGATGTGGATGCGTGGTACGAGCGTATTACAGCAACCGGCGTAGCGTGTGAGTATGCCCCGCGCGTGAGTGAGGCATATAAAATTTATCATTTCTTCGTCCGCGATCCCAACGGTTACAAGCTCGAATTTCAGCGGTTCAACGACGACGTGTGGGACAAAAGCCAGTAATCCAGAACCTATTTACGCGGTCTGCGGATATAGACCGTCTGGTCGAGGGTAGCATGGAGCGTGTTATCGGCATCAACCAGCGTCAGGCGATAGGTGCGCTCTATCGAACGATTTTCCTCTAACAATGCCCCGATAGTATCGAGTTCATCCTGCGTGAGGACGATGTGCGAAAAGAGCGTTGCTCTGCCCGGTTTGAGATAGTGAATCGTGGCGTATTTGTCCCACACCTGATGCTCTGGTGGTAAATTAAACAGAATCATCGCGGCATAAAAGGGTGTAATCGCGGAAAACATCGCGCCACAGTATATGGTGTTGACATAACTGCGCGTCCAGATGTTATAGGGCAGTTTGACATGGATTTCGCGCCAATCATCGGATAGGTGTGTGATCCAGCCCCCGGTCATACGGTAGGATGGCAACAAATTCCATCGCCAACGGCGCACCCTCTGACGCAGTGTTTCGCTCATGCAGCCTCAATTCTACTTATCATATCTGTGCGAAATAATTTGTAACACGCCGGGCTTGCGACTGTCAAAAACCAATGTGCGGTGTGACTTACGAATTCTGAACAATCACTGTGCCAGCTTTCATCACTGTCTGAACATGATTACCACCAAAATCATAGGCCAGATAGCGATAATCCGGTGTATCGAGGATGAGGATGTCGGCCTGTTTGCCAACTTCAAGTGAGCCTATTCGATCACCCAATCCAACGGCATGGGCCGCGTTGATGGTGCTGGCGATGAGGGCTTCGGCAGGCAGCAGACGTTGATAACGGCAGGCAACTGCCATCACAAATTGCATAGACGGACACGGCGCAGAACCGGGATTGATGTCTGTCGTGAGGGCGATGGCACATCCGGCCTCAATCATAGCGCGGGCGTTGGCGAAGTGTGTACTGCCGAGATTGAAATTCACCGCCGGAATCACGATACCAACACAATCTGACTGTGCCAGCTTTGCAATGTCGTGCGCTGTGCTGACATCGAGATGGTCAATCGAAGTCGCGCCGAGTTCGAGCGCCATCGCCACAGCGCCGAGGCTGTTAAATTCATCGACGTGTGCTTTGATGTCCATTCCGTGCGCTTTACCCGCTTCCAGTATGCGGCGCGACTGTTCAACAGTGAAGGCATTGTCTTCGCAGAATACGTCGATAAACAGCGGGATGCCCTGTTTTTTGAATGTCGATTTTTTATACCATGCTGCGACGTGCGGAATCATGCTGTCAATAACGTGTTGCGTATAATCATCCGGGAAATTTTTGTATTCAGGTGGGATGGCATGTGCGCCCATGAAGGTAGGAACAATGGTCGCGGGCTGGATTTTCGATAGCTGTTCAATTGCCCTCATCAACTTCAATTCAGAGTCGGCATCCAGCCCATAACCGGATTTGACTTCGACCGTGGTCGTGCCCAGTTGTACCATTCGCCGGATTCTGTCGGCGGCTTGCTGCGCCAGTTCATCAACGCTCAGACTGCGGGTTGCGCGCATCGTACTGACGATTCCGCCGCCTGCTGCCATGATGTCCATGTAGGACTTGCCCTGTATCCGCAGCTCAAATTCATCTATGCGATTGCCGCCATAGACAACGTGCGTATGGGGGTCTACAAAACCGGGGCAGACGGCTTTTCCTCGCGCATTGAGTGTTTCTCTAGCGTCATACTGCGCTTGGATGTCTGCTGATGGGCCGATTGCGACGATTTTGCTATCTTTAATGGCGATAGCGCCGTCTTCTACTATGGCTACATCTCGCATGGCATGACCGCGCTTTGGGACAGAACCACTGGCGCAGGTGACCAGTTGTGCGGCTTTGGTGATGAGCATATCTACAGAGTGCATATTTAGTCTTTCATCATCGGGATTTTGACACCGTGCCGTTTGGCGGCGTCGATGGCTTCGTCATAGCCTGCGTCCACATGCCGGACGATGCCCATACCGGGGTCGGTGGTCAGCACCCGTTCGAGGCGTTTGGCGGCCTGCGGCGTCCCATCCGCGACGATGACCTGGCCTGCGTGGATGCTATAACCGATGCCGACACCACCGCCATGATGAATACTCACCCATGTCGCGCCGCCAACCGCATTGACCAGCGCATTGAGCAGAGGCCAATCTGCAATTGCGTCAGAGCCGTCTTTCATCGCTTCCGTCTCGCGATTTGGGCTGGCAACAGACCCACTGTCCAGATGGTCACGTCCAATGACAAGCGGCGCTTTAACCTCGCCATTCGCCACCATCTCATTGAACCGCAGTCCGGCTTTCGCCCGTTCACCATATCCCAACCAGCAGATGCGCGACGGCAGTCCCTGAAATTCGATTTGTTCCTGTGCCATTTTCAGCCAGCGATTGAGATGCTCATCTTCTGGGAACAGTTCCATGATAGCGCGGTCAGTCGCGAAGATGTCTTCGGGATCACCGGACAGCGCCACCCAGCGAAACGGCCCTTTGCCTTCGCAAAACAGGGGGCGGATGTAGGCCGGGACGAAACCGGGATAATCGAAGGCATTGACGACGCCGTAATCATAGGCCCGCTGACGCAGATTGTTGCCGTAATCAAAGACGACAGCGCCTTTAGCCTGCCAATCAAGCATGGCCTGAACGTGTTTTGACATGGACGCCATCGCCCGGGTTTCATAATCCTGCGGGTCGTTTTCGCGCAGAATAGCAGCCTCTTCGAGCGTCATGCCCACTGGAATATAGCCATACATCACATCGTGCGCGGAGGTCTGGTCGGTAACGACATCGGGCACAACGCCGCGTATGACTAATTCGGGCAGAATTTCGGCGGCATTGCCAATGAGTCCGATGGATTTGGGGCGCTGGTTGGCGCGGGCTTCTTCCGCCCATGTCATGGCTTCTTCGAGATTGTCGGTGAGGACATCTATCTGCCGCAGCGATAGACGACGCTCAGCACGCCAGCGGTCTACTTCGACAATAATGCCGACGCCTTCGTTCATGGTGACAGCGAGGGGTTGTGCGCCGCCCATCTCGCCCAATCCCGCTGTGATGACCAGTTTGCCCTTCAGACTGCCCCAGCCATTCTGTCGGGCGAGTGCGCCGAAGGTTTCATATGTGCCCTGTAGAATGCCCTGTGTGCCGATGTAAATCCAGCTTCCGGCGGTCATCTGCCCGTACATGATGAGACCTTCGCGTTCCCACC
>CAZTLI010000431.1:0-4767 GCA_964614375.1 uncultured Anaerolineaceae bacterium | reverse complement strand
CGTTCAGCGTTCATCACCATCTCCTTTGATAACTGTCTAATTAGATGAACGTCGAAATAATAAGGGATTTACATCAGATTGTCAAGCGCCAGCGCAATATTTGCCTATCACAAAGCCAACAGCGCGCTTCCGGTGTAAAATAATTTCACCCTATAAAATTCGGATGTGCATTATCTGGGAAAGAGAAATTCAGATGGATATTCAACAACAGCAACTGACACCCGTTGAGCACACCGTCGAAGCCTTCCGCCAAGCACTGGTCGACAACCTTTACTACAAACAGGGACAGGCCATCCACACCGCCTCCGAGTATGACCTGTATGTCGCGGTGTGTGATACTGTCCGTGATTATCTGATGTACAACTGGCAGAAAAATGTCGGCGTTTATTTTGAGCAAAATCCAAAATTTGTCTATTATCTCTCCGCTGAATATTTGATGGGTCGTCAATTGACCCAGAATCTGCTCTATTCCAATACGTGGGATTTGGCGCAAACGGCATTGAAAGCCTATGACATTGATATTGAAAAGCTGCTCGAACTCGACATCGAACCCGGACTCGGCAATGGCGGGTTGGGGCGGTTAGCCGCCTGTTTCATGGACTCGCTGGCGACGCTGGATTATCCCGCCGTTGGTTATGGCATTCGCTATGAGTACGGCATCTTCAAACAAAACTTCCGCGATGGCTGGCAGGTCGAAGCCCCGGATGAATGGCTGCACTTTGGTTATCCATGGGAATTCGCGCAGCCGGATGATATGGTTGAAGTACAATTCGGAGGACATACCGAATTTTATCATGATGAACAGGGGAATCTTCGGGTGCGCTGGATTGGCAGTCAAAAGGTCTTAGGCGAGCCGCATCACACCCTCGTGCCGGGATACAAGACCGAGACGATCAATTTGCTGCGTTTGTGGCGGGCGCGGGCGACCAGAGAATTCGATTTTCAACTCTTTGATGTCGGTGATTATGCCCGCGCCGTCGAGCAGAAAACCTATTCAGAAAATATCACCAAAGTGCTTTACCCTAATGACAACACACCACAGGGTCGTGAGCTGCGCCTCAAACAGCAGTATTTCTTCGTCGCCTGTTCACTGCAAGACATCATCAAACGCTTTCACATCAAAAACAGCGATTGGGACAAACTGCCTGACATCGCTGTGATTCAATTGAACGATACGCATCCGGTGATCGCCATCGTCGAGTTGATGCGAATCCTGGTGGATGAGTATCGGGTTGATTGGGATCGTGCCTGGAATATCACCCGCAGAACCTTCGCCTCGACCCAGCACACGCTGCTCCCCGAAGCATTAGAAAAATGGTCTGTCGGGTTATTTGAATGGCTGCTGCCGCGTCATCTGGAGATTATTTACGAGATTAATCGCCAGTTTCTGGATGAAGTCCGCGCGAAATTCCCCGGTGACGAAGCCCGTGTGCGGCGTATGTCCATCATCGAAGAGGACGGTGAAAAACGCATCCGTATGGCATATCTGGCCTGTGTCGGTAGTTTTTCAATCAATGGCGTTGCCGAGCTGCAAACCAAATTGCTGAAAGAGCGCGTCCTGCGTGATTTTTATGAGATGTGGCCTGAAAAATTCTCGAACAAGACCAATGGCGTCACCCCGCGCCGCTTTATGAAACTGGCAAATCCGCAGCTTGCCGACCTGATTAGTTCTAAAACTGGCGAGGGCTGGCTGAAAGACTTGAGTCAGTTACATCAGCTAGAGACCTTCGTGAGTGACACGAAGTTCCGCAAAACGTGGCGTCAGATTAAGCAGCATAACAAACAGCGACTCGCCAATACCATCCAGGCGCAGCTCAACATCACCATCCATCCCGATTCGCTGTTTGATGTGATGGTGAAACGCCTGCACGAATATAAACGCCAACTGCTCAAAGTGCTGCATATCGTCACACTCTATAACCGGATCAAAGCCAATCCTGCTCATGAACTTGTCCCGCGTACCTTCATCTTCGGCGCGAAGGCCGCACCCGGTTACCACGCCGCCAAGCTGATTATCAAACTCATCAACTCGGTGGCAGACGTGATTAATCACGACGCAGATGTGCGTGACCGGTTAAAAGTGGTCTTTTTGCCGAATTTTAACGTCACACTCGGCGAAATCATCTATCCCGCTGCCGATATATCCGAGCAAATTTCGCTGGCGGGTAAAGAAGCCTCTGGCACAGGGAACATGAAATTTGCGCTTAATGGCGCGATCACCACCGGGACGCTGGACGGCGCCAACATCGAAATTCGGGAACGGGTAGGTGAGGACAACTTCTTCCTATTTGGATTGACCACAGACGAAGTTTTTGCCATCAAAAAGAAGGGCTACAATCCGCTCGATAACTATCATAAAAACCCCGAACTCAAGGCGGCGATTGACCGTATTGCGTCGGGCTACTTCTCGCCTGATGACCCATCGCGCTTTTCGCCGCTGATGGATTCGCTGCTGTATCATGATGAGTATCTGCTGCTGGCGGATTACGCCGCCTATATCGCCTGTCAGGACATGGCAGAACAGGCTTATCAGGATACAGATCGTTGGGTTCGGATGTCGATTTTGAATGCGGCGCGCTGTGGTTTCTTTTCGTCTGACCGCACCATGATTCAATATTGCGAGGACATTTGGCGCGTCAAGCCGTTGATGATTTAACCATATCCTGCCCATTTTCTCATCAACTACGATAGAAAAAGGATACCTCGATGCAACAAGGTATCCTCAGCACAACCCGATTAATCCCCAACTACCGCAAGAAAAGCACCTTTGGGTTGAGGATGTTGGGGCGGTTGGGCACACCACCGCTCATCGTCGCCCAACTGGTTTCATTGGGATTGTTCCACGCGCGGATTTCCAGATGCAGATGGGGCGCTTCGGAATTGCCGCTGTTGCCCAGCCTGCCGACGATGCGACCCGGTTCTAACGTCTCGGCTTTATTGACTTCAATACTCTGTAAATGAGCGTAAATCGTAAAGATATGAAACCCGGCAAAATTCATCGCCGCCAACTGCTGCTGTGTCGAGGCGGGTAACTGTTCGTGTAGATAACGCACGATGACATAATGCCCGTAACCAAAATTCCAACCCGCGTCTTCAAAGATGCTGGCAGTACCCACTTTGAGACCCCGACTGGTGACACTCGCGCCCTGCTGCCCACATTTTTCGCAAAACGCCGTCTGAATAACGGTGCCGCCTTTTGGCCCAACCATGACAGGCTCGCCCGTCTCGCCACCGTGATCCCAGCCATAATGTACGCCCCACGCATAATTGGGATCGCGGTTGTAGTCGCGTACCCACCACGTATTTTTCAGCGGTGAAGGGTAGGCGTCTTCATATCCCAGCCCGAACGCTTCAAATCCACTGATCAGCCGTTGGAAATCCTCACGCACCCAACCACGCTGCCCTTTATACTCAATTTGAATCCATTGGAAGGGGTCGCCCGCTTTGCCGGGGCCAACCGAAATGATACGCGCCTGTTCGCCATAGAGCAGTTTGAACAGCACCGGGTCTTCACCGGGTGCAGGTCGGGCATTTGACCCATTCAGCGCCGCGCTGACCAGCAGTGGTTCAGACCCGCCGCCCGCTTTTTCCATCGTACCCGTTGCAGTTGGCGTTGGTTCGGTACGCTCAATCTCGGTTTTAACATCGTCCGCTTTCTTAACCGTATCCAGTTCGTCAACAGGCGGAGAAGATACTGTTTCGCCTTCCGGCTTCGCGACAGACATCGACTCCTGTCCCACCCCAATCACTTCGCGGCGCGCAACATTATGTGCTAACGTCGGAGTCGGCAGATAATCATAGCCGAGATGAGTCCCATCCCCGACGATTTCAATCAAATCATCACGCACCCAACCGCGACGATCATCCGGGAAAATCAGTTCAAACCACTGGTAGACCTTGCCATTAAGGTGTTTACCTTCGCTATCTTCGCTGACCGCCATAACGGACAAATCACCCACGCCTTTATCCACCTGAAACGCTTTGTCGAAATTTGTGCCGGGACCCGCGCGGAAATTGACATAAGGCAGCGCCGCAATGCCAACGACTGCTGCGCGAAATGGTTGAGAGACCATCATCCCCTCCTGTGATTTATTTACAAATCATGCCACTACTAGCATACCCCGAAATCACACGCGCAAGGTGTAAGCATCTATAAAACCCTGAAAACCTGACTGTTTTGTGCAGTTTGCCGTTTCCAGCGCCAGGCGATAAATCATCTGGCGGTCACGTCTACTGAAGTGGACACCTTTTGTGGCGAAAAACACGCCTGGTGCAGCTATTTTGTCAATCTCAGATGACGTGTCTTTGCGGCAGCCGCACGTTTTATCGTGTGGCGAAACAATTGCAATTAGAAATTTGTATCTTTACCCGAAAATGTCAGGTTCGCAACGATAAAACCCGTTCTCGCTGCTATCCTGCTTGTGTTAGAATGCGGCGTCTGGTTGTGATGCCCGCCACATAATAGGAATAGTGATGGTCAGTCATCTACAAGAACGACACTCATCGATCATACACACAATACTGCTCATCATCGCTTTAACGTGTTTGACACTGCTGGCGGTACAGCCCTATCTCAGTGGCGAATTTCCACAAACCGCAGACGGCAATCTGCATCTCTATCGACTGGTGGCATTTGATTACAGCGTGCAGCATGATGCCCTGTGGCCTCGTTATGCGTCGGGCATGGTTTACGGGTATGGCGCGCCGCTCTTCAATTATTATGCGCCCGCTGCCATGTACCCACAGGAAGCGATGCACCTGCTCGGA
>CAZTLI010000430.1:0-4789 GCA_964614375.1 uncultured Anaerolineaceae bacterium | reverse complement strand
ACGGCAACCCTCATCAACGGTCTCGATCATCCCGATGCGAAATTCCGTTTGCACATTGCCCATGTGAACGGGTTAGTCGAAGAAACGCGCGCGCTCCCCGCGCTGCACCGTCGTCATGCCTTCGAGAAAGATGCGGACGTGCGGCGTGCGATTGGTTGGGCAGGCCGCCGCGTACTGGCTGCCCGGCACAGAGGCTACAACACGCTTGATGCCCTGTTTGACCACTATCGCATCACCCACGAACTCGCGCATAGGCCCGCTGTTTTATCGCGCGCTGTCCCGACCCCTCCACACACGATACCATCCATCGCTATGACCCGTATTCCGGCGCGACAGCCTTCGGCGGTGGATGTGCGTCTGTGGATTGACAAGCTCATTCACGGGGACAACGAGAAAATCCAGCATAACGCCGCACTCATGCTCGCCGACCTCAATAATCCAGCGGCATTGCCGTATCTCGGCTGGGTATTCGCCCATCAAACCGAACAGTCGCCACTGGCGCAGACCCTCCAGCGGGTGGGTAAATTGCTGTACTGGGGCGTCGTCTACTGGCAAATGACGCGCGATGGCACGCTGCAACAGGAAATTGACCTGCGCCGCCAACAAGGACTTTATCGTCCCCAGGCGGGCGCGAGACGAAGACAACGACATACGCGAAACACGCTCATTGAGCGGTAACTTGAAAAGGATGGCTGAAAGGAGCAGATGGTGTGAGGACGGGACATCGGGTGTGGATGTCTCGTTTGGTTTTATACCCATTACCACATTTTGAGGCAGGATTAGTTTAATGATATGCCACAAAGGGGGAAGCGATGAGGCGATGGATACAACGCGGTAGTGTGCTCATTGTCGTGTTACTACTGTCTGTGTTTGGCACACTCGCGCAGGCTGGGGACGATAGGACACCTACCGAACAAATCGCCTTTGTCTCCGAACGGGATGGCGATGATGAAATCTATATCATGGATGCGGACGGGGGCAGCGTCCAGCGCGTGACGGACAATGTGGTGGACGATTGGTATCCAGCATGGTCGCCCGATGCCTCACAGATTGCATTTGCATCCAATCGTGGCGGACGCCTGGGTTACTATATCGTTGATGTTACGACAGGCGAAACGACACAGGTCACCCGCTTCAGTCTCCGCTGCTGCCCGGTGCGTCCATCGTGGTCACCGGACGGCACACAATTGGTTTATGGCTCGCCCTATGCGGAGCGTCAACGTCTCACGATTTTTGACCTAACGACCCACGAAGAACACTACATGGACGTATTTATGGCATTCCCGATGTGGTCGCCCGATGGGGAGTCTATCGCCTACTTGATGCCGCAAGACGGTGTGCGAGATTACTATCAATTGACTCTGTTCTATCTCGACAGCGGCGAAGAACAGCCCCTCGCGGCACAGGTCTAGGCAAGGCGTTCAATAAGCGCCCTGCCCGCGGCTAATCCAGACAGGGCCGCCCCTTCCACGCGCCCACGACCACCAAAGGCGTCACCTGCTAGCAGCATCGTCGGCAGATTTGCCAAAAGATGATAATACTCTGGATGGGTGGTCAATGGCACGGAATATTCCCAACGGTGCAGCAGCCGTCTGGCTACGCTCGCATCTTTTACCAGGCGGTCTGCAAAACTGGTCTGTAACGCATCCAGTACAATCTCGTCGGGTGTATCCCAGTGCTCGCGACTGTAATTGGGGGCGGCGTGAACGGTCAAAATCCGCACATCGGGCGAAAGGCCCTTACGTTGATTATCGGCTATCCACGCGAAATTGTGTGCAGGTTGTTGCAGCGCGCCCGGTTCGGGCAAATCAACCGCGCCATTGACGACGAAAACGCCACATAAACAGGGGCCAAATTGGATGCGTTCCAATTCGCGCCGGTCAACTTCGGCAACTGGCACGCCGGATTCATAGAGCAGAGTCAAGGCCTGTGGAACGGGCGCAGTCAGCAATACGGCACGCCCGTGATAGATGTTCTCAGCGCCATCCTCTAATGTCCAACCGTTATCTGTCGGCGTGAGCAAGTAGACAGACGCATTCACACGCACCCTGTCGCCAAGCGATTCGGCTAGATATTGGGCCAGCCGCCGCATCCCGCCTTTGACCGCATAACGCGGATGTTTATCGGGCAGGGTGCGCTTCAGGCTGCCGTCGCTCCAACCATTCGACCATTGATAGATTAACCCTGCCGCTTTCCACTGTTCAACATAGGGACTAAAACGGTTATCACGCACTGAGAAGAATTGCGCGCCCGTATCGGCAAGCCCGCCCTCGATTTCAAGCGTTGCCAGTCGTCCACCAACTTGTTTATCTTTATCCAGTATCAAAAAATCAACGGCGTGCTCTTGTAAAATTGTTCCAGCGATTAATCCACAGACTCCTGCGCCAACAATAATGACATCTGCGTTCACTGTGGTTGACTCCTTCACGTATGGTCTCTTTCCCCTTGTTCAGCTTCAACTATATCATGCTCTCAATTATTTAGGGCATGGAAAACCCAGCATTAATGCTGTTTGTACTGTGAAGATGTGTTACAATGGCGCGATAGCACAAATGTTTTATCGAAAAGGGTGAATCATGAGCGAAGCACGCACGGTAACAAAAGACCTTGTAAGGCGGTTGGCTGTCGTCAAACAAGGTCTGCATCAACGTCCACCGAAAGCCGATAAAGACGCTCTCAAGCGCATCATCCGGCAGATTGGTCTGCTGCAACTCGATTCGATTAGTGTCACCGCCCGCAGCCATTATCTGGTGATGTTGAGCCGCGCCGGATTGTATAACGTCGATGATTTAGACGCGCTGCTGCCCGAAAGGTATTTATTCGAACAATGGGCACACGTCGCCTGTATGATACCGACGGAAGACTTCCCCTATTTTGTGCCCACCTATATGGCCCGGCGCAGCAGACCGCGCAGTGGGATGGGCGATGACCCACAGGCGCTGATGGATATGATATTAGACGAAATCCGGCAAAACGGGCCGATGATGTCTAAAGATTTTGAATCAGAGCACGTACACAAAGGCTCATGGTGGGATTGGAAGCCATCTAAGGTCGCGCTGGAATACCTGTTTTCGCGCGGTTATCTGATGGTGACTGATCGCCAGAATTTTCATCGCCAATATGACCTGCCAGAACGGGTATTGAACGGCATAGCGCCCGATATGGAAAAGTCGATGGACGAGTATCAGCGTTGGGCGGTCATCACCGGGCTGCGTTATCAGGGCATCGCCACCGTTAGCGCCATTGCCGATTATCACCGCCTGCGTAAGACCGAAACGCGCCATCATCTGAAACAATTATTAAAAGAGGGTCTCGTCATCCCTGTAACCATTGAAGATGTGAAAGAAGATGCCTATTTGCACGCCGAAGACCAAACGCTGTTAGAGCAGGTCGCGGCGGGCGAACATCCCGCACAGGTCACGACCTTTCTGTCGCCATTTGACAACCTCATCTGGTATCGAGACCGCACCGAAGCCCTTTTCAATTTTTACTATCGGATTGAAGTCTATACCCCCGCGCCCAAACGACGGTATGGCTATTATGTGCTGCCGATTTTGCACAATGGCAAACTGATCGGACGCATCGACCCCAAAATCGAGCGCAAAGAACGCCGCTTCATCATCCATGCGCTGCACCTCGAACCGGGCGTGACCGTGACGAATGACCTCATCGCCGGGTTAGTGGGCGCGATTAAAGAATTTATGGCCTTTCACGACTGCGACTCGCTCACGCTGACACACTCGACATCCGGGCCGTTGACGCGGGCGCTGCTCAAACAGGTGTAGAGTGAGGCCTTACGCCCTTAAAAAACAATCCCTGATTAGGCAAGAGGGTTTTAAAGCCCTTGCCAGTTTGCTCTAATTGCGAACGTCCTGAACGGATGAAATTCAATTGGAGTGTCGTTTGGAGTCTGTCACATCTACGCAAGTGAGATAGCCGGTGTGCATCACCCCTGATACAATAGTATACAGACATCGCTTTCTACTAAGATGCACGAAAGGATGACCTATGAAATGGCGATATAACGGTTTCGGTCTGCTGCTGGTGCTGCTCATGCTGGTTAGCACGATTACGCCGGTAATTGCAGACAGCATCGTTGGGGATGCTATTCAACAGGATGACGAGCCGGGTAAAGATGATAAAGACGGCGACTCAACCGAAGGGGATAGCGACCTGCTGGGGGATGTTAGCGTAGGCGAAGGCCAGACCAGCAGTCCAATTATCGGTCAAGCGCCAACGGGCATGGTTGCCTTTGCCAGCGAACGGGATGGCAATCGTGAAATTTATGTGATGAGTCTGGATGGCAGCAATCTCACACGCCTGACCTTTGACCCCGGCACGGACAATGCGCCCGCGTGGTCGCCCGATGGCTCGCAGATAGCCTTCCACAGCAGTCGTGATGGCGATTATGACATCTATCTTATGGAAGCCGATGGTCGCTATGTTTTCCAGTTGACCGACAGCGTAGGCGATGATTGGCGTCCATCATGGTCGCCGGATGGCAAACAAATCGCCTTTTCATCAGACCGTGAAGGGGATCGTGACATTTATATCATGAATGTGGATGGCACAGGGGTGTCTCGTTTGACTTTTGGCGATGGCGATGACCGCAACCCGGCATGGTCACCGGACGGCACCGTTATCGCCTATATCACCGGCAACCGCGATATTCATCTGGTGAATGTCGATGGTTCAAATGATGTGCCATTGGTGGCGCGTGACGGTAATCAGTGGAGTCCGCAGTGGTCGCCCGATGGCAGCCAGATTGTCTACTATGACGAAAGTGGCG
>CAZTLI010000429.1:0-4803 GCA_964614375.1 uncultured Anaerolineaceae bacterium | reverse complement strand
AATTTGCTTGCACCCACATTTTGTTCAATTTCGCATTTTACGGATAGATACTAAACAAGTTGAAGAAATGAGTAATCTCCTATGGTGGAACAGGTTAAAAATTATATTGGTGGTGAGTGGGTTGATGCGGCGGATGGCAGCCACTTTGATAGTATCAATCCCGCAACAGAGGCGATTCTGGCAACTGCACCTGAGAGTAAATCGGCGGACGTGGATGCCGCAGTGTCCGCAGCGAAAAAAGCCTATAAAAAGTGGCGGTTGATGCCTGCCCCGCGTCGTGGCGAGATTTTGTTCCGTGTGGCACAGATTTTGACCGAGCGTAAAGAAGAACTATCGCGCTTGATGACACAGGAAATGGGCAAAATCCTTGCGGAAACACGCGGCGATGTCCAGGAGGCCATCGACATGGCCTATTATATGGGTGGTGAAGGTCGGCGCATGATGGGTTATACCGCGCCCGTTGAAATGCCGAATAAGTTTGGTATGGCGCTGCGCGATTCAGTCGGCGTTGTCGGATTAATCACACCCTGGAATTTTCCGGTTGCTGTGCCAAGCTGGAAAATCTTACCTGCACTCATCGCGGGCAATACCATTATCTGGAAACCCGGTGAAGATACCCCAGCGTCGGCAGCGATGTTTACAAAGGTGTTTGCCGATGCGGGATTGCCAGGAGGTGTCCTCAATCTCGTGACGGGTGCGGGCGCAACCGGTGCAGCATTGGTTGAGCACAAAGATGTGCGGATTATTTCATTTACTGGTTCGACGACAACAGGTCTGGCGGTCTATGAAAAAGCGGCGCGCATGGGCAAAAAAGTCACGCTGGAGATGGGCGGCAAAAATGCCATTATTGTGATGGATGACGCCAATCTCGATCTCGCAGTGGATGCGATTACGTGGAGTGCTTACGGCACAACGGGACAGCGTTGTACGGCGTGCAGCCGCCTCATCGTGCAGAGGGGCATCAAGCCCGAATTGATGGAACGACTCGTTGCAAAAGCGAAATCCATCCGTCTTGGCGATGGACTGGATGATGGGGTCGATATGGGGCCGCTGGTCAATGAAAAGGCGCTCAAAAAAGTCGCGTCTTATATGGATGTGGCGAAGCAGGATGGCGTGGACATCGTTATCGGCGGGCAGCGCGCGGGTAATGGTAAAGGCTATTTCTTCGAGCCGACGCTGTTTGATGGGGTGAAAGCCGGTATGCGTGTCGAACAAGAAGAGATTTTTGGCCCGGTGCTGTCTGTTATCACGGTAGATTCACTGGATGAGGCAATCGAAGTCAATAATAATACGGCCTATGGCCTGTCCAGCAGTATTTTCACCGAGAATGTGAATGCCGCGTTCCGCGCTATTCGGGATTTGACGACAGGCATTGTCTACATCAATCATGGGACAACCGGGGCAGAAATCCAATTCCCGTTTGGGGGGACACGCGGTACAGGTAACGGAATGCGCGAAGCGGGGCAAGCAGCATTAACCTCGTTTACAGAGTGGAAATCGGTCTATATCGATTACAGTGGGCAGCTTCAACGCGCACAAATCGACACCGAAGCGGTACTCGCCGCGCAAGACGACCAATAAGATAGACCGCTGTGAGACTTTTGTTGTCGAAATTTAGCGCGAGATGCGGTAATCTATAGGATATGGACAAAAATTCACAATCTATGCCCTTATATTGGGAATCATCCTATGCGATTGTATTGACCCTCATAGAGATGTATCCCGATGTAGATGTGGAAACACTTGGCCTGCAACAGCTAAACACGATGATATTACGATTACCGAATTTTGTGGATGACCCGCTGCTGGTGAACGAGGGCATCCTGAATGGCATTTTGAGAGAGTGGTACGAGGAGGTCAACACCTAGATGGATCTTCAACATTTACAGGATACTGAATTCCCCGTCCCAGCAGACTTGCAGAGCAATGTAGCAATAACCAGCTTGAGCAAACTGTATAACTGGGGGCGGCGCAACTCGATGTGGCCTATGCTCTTTGGTCTGGCGTGTTGTGCGATTGAAATGATCGCGACGGCATCGTCCCGTTTTGATTTTTCGCGTTTTGGTATGGAAGTGATGCGCGCGACACCGCGACAGTCGGATTTGATGATTGTGTCGGGCACTGTCACGAAAAAGATGGTTGTGCCGATTGTGCGTTTATATAACCAGATGCCAGAGCCGAAATATGTGATGGCGATGGGCGCATGTGCCAGTGGCGGTGGCCCCTTCAAAGAGGGTTACAACGTCGTTTCTGGCATTGATAAATATGTCCCGGTGGATGTCTATGTGCCGGGCTGCCCGCCCACACCGCAAGCCCTCATTTTTGGCTTAATCACGCTGCAACGCAAAATTGATGGTCAAACGCTGGCGAATATGGACGATATTCCGTGGTATGGTGTCGGGCCATCCGAACCCACGCCTATCCCGATTCTGGGGCCAGATATTATCGACCCGCGTCAAATGAACATTATCCGTCAACAGGCCGAACGCGCCGCACAGGGCTTGCCGCATGGCATTCGAGAACTGCCGCCTGTCATTAAAGCAGAGCCTTCCGGCGCAGGTAAAGCTGCTGGTGGCGATGGAGACCCGGCAAAAGCGGAACGTCTGAGCAAGCGTGAGGCGGCATTGGCACGCAAACGCGCACGAGAAGCTGGCGGCGATGCTGCGCCTGCTGCCGCCGCGCTATCTGCCCCAACGAGCGAAGGCGATGCGAAGAAAGAACGCCTCCGTAAGAAGCGCGAAGAAGCGATGGCGCGAGTCCGTGCGCGTAAATCGAATTGATGGGGAGACCAATAGCACATGACTGACCAGACTCTGGAACAAACAACAATCGCCGTATCGGATATTGATGGTGCGATTGCCTATCTCAAGGAAAAATATCCCAAAGACGTTGAGGCTGATACACGCGAAGGGTACAGCGGCATCATCGTCAATAAGGACAAGTTGGTCGAGATTGCACAAACAATCCGCGATGATCTGGGATTTGATTATTTATCAAGCGCGACGGCTGTAGATTATCTGGGTCTCTCTGACCACATGGAAATGGTGTACCACACCTATCGGACGACAGGTGGCCCCGCCCTGGTATTCAAGGCACAGACAGATCGCGAAAAAGCCGAGATACCGTCCCTCACCGCACTCTGGAAGGGTGCGGATTTCCAGGAACGGGAGGCGTGGGATTTATATGGCATAAACTTCACCGGACACCCCAATCTCAGACGTATCTTGATGTGGGAAGGTTTTGATGGTCATCCGATGCGGAAGGATTGGAAAGAAGCCTATTACGAAGGCGAACACAAACCCTTCGACAGCCGGTGGCCCGGTGGTTATGTCCATCGTTCTGAAGAACGCAACCCTTATGGACGCAATGTCCGTTACCCTTCCGATTTCGATCTGGGACGCTTAAGCGATATTTCTGAGTCGGCGGTCTATAGCGGTCTTGGGCTGGGTGTTGATGTCGAAAAAGTCGGCGAGACGGAACTGGGCGAAAAGCTCATAGTGAATATGGGACCGCATCATCCCAGTACACATGGTGTATTCCGGCTTGTGATTCAGTTGAACGGTGAAACCATCGAACTCCTCGAACCGGTCATGGGCTACCTGCACCGGAATCATGAAAAAATCGGTGAACGTAACGCTTTCTTGCACAACATGCCCTATACAGACCGTCTCGACTATATTTCCAGTATGGGCAACAATCACGGCTATGCGCTGGCGGTTGAGCAACTGTTAGCGAAGGGCGCGCGTTATTCACCGCCATCCTATCGTGCTGAAGTGCTGCGTGTGTTGATGGTCGAACTCAACCGGATTGTCAATCATCTGTGGGCGATTGGATTCTGGTTGAACGATCTGGGTGCATTCTTCACACCCGTTCTCTATTTCATCGAAGAACGTGAGCGTATCCTCGATTTCTTTGAAGCCGTTGCCGGCAGTCGTATGATGTGCAATTACATGCGCTTTGGTGGCGTGTTTGGCGACTTACCAGAGAGTCTGCACTCGGTAGCGCATAAAGCCAATGACCTGATGCGCGATTACAACACGATGCAATTCCTCAATGAAATGATTAACGAACGTATCCCACGTACTATTGAGGAGCTAGAGCACTATTTGTCTGGCAACGAAATCCTGCGGGAACGTTCGATTGGGTACGGCTATATCTCGCCCGAAGACGCCATCAATTATAGCTGCGCGGGGCCGTTGCTGCGCGGGAGCGGCGTCGCCTATGACATCCGTCGTGCCGAACCGTACAGCATCTATCCCGAATTGGACTTTGATGTCGCTGTTCAAGAGGGCGGCGATATGTATGCGCGCTATATGGTGCGTGTGCAGGAAATGTGGGAAAGTGTGCGTATTTTGAAACAGCTTCTGCCGCGTCTGGAAAAAACCAGAGGCGAATCGGTTGCCGGGTCGGATAAATATATGCCGCGTGTGCCTGTTGGCGAAGCCTACGGACGTGTCGAGAATGGCAAGGGCGAACTGGGTTTTTATGTGGTGTCCGCAGGCGACGAAAAAGGGCCACAGAATCCCTGGCGTTATCATGTTCGCGCACCAAGTTTTATCAATTTGACTCCCATGGGGATGATGTGTAAGGGACATCTGGTAGCGGATGTCGTGGCGATTTTGGGCAGCATTGATATTGTGCTGGGTGAAACTGACCGATAGACAGACACTGGACGGCGAATCAGGGTAGGCTGTCGTGCCCCGATGCGATAAGGAGTGATTATGTACGGAGTGGGTATTCTTAAAGGTTTTGGCGTCACAATGCGCCATTTCGTCAACTCTTATGTGGATGATTTGCGCTATG